>DATBVH010000025.1:0-4873 GCA_036515395.1 Candidatus Angelobacter sp. | reverse complement strand
CGCCAATATCTCTATTGGCAAGGCTCGGACCTCTGCGCTGTTCAAGAAGCCGACCAAATTCTTTGAAGACGTCATTAAGAACGGACGGACATCGATGGTGGCGCTGAATGATTTCACGCCTTTGCAGGGCGGTGTGCCGATCATCGTCGGTAGCCAATTGGTTGGTGCCGTCGGTGTGAGCGGAGCAGCGACGGCTGCACAGGACGAGGAGTTAGCGATTGCTGGTGCGAACGCATTCAGCGGACAGCAAACATCGTCATCCGCCCCGGTGCGTTTTTTTCCTGCCAGGGAGGTGGACGAAGCTTTTGACAAAGGCGCAGTGCTGCTTGATGGCCGCGACGGCAATTACATGGTGCATGCCAGCCGCCGCGAAAAGCCAGGGCAGGTTGAGATACACACCAAAGACGCGGACGTGATTCACGTGCTTGATGGCAAGGCAACTTTCATTACGGGCGGAAAGATGATTGATGGAAAAGAGACCGCGCCGGATGAGATTCGGGGGACGTCAGTGGAAGGCGGGCAGACGGTCCAACTGGCAAAGGGAGATGTGATCGTTGTTCCCGCAGGTACTCCACACTGGTTCAAGGAAGTTGACGGGCCATTTCTTTATTACGTTGTGAAGGTGCGTTAGCCATGAAAAAGAAATTTGTGTTTGCGGCAGCCTTTCTGGGTCTGATAGTCACGCTTGGACTCAAGTCAGAAATGGACCTGGATTTTGACCGGCATCCCGATGCGACTGTAGACCTTGCGACCTGCGACGGCGTGCAGCTGGTGAAAAGCCAGTGGCACTATTCAGACACAAGGATTGTCGAGACTGATTTTCAAGCGGCTGGCGCGGATGGCCAGCCTTCAACTACACCGGTGAAGACGTATGATTTCACGCCGCACGCCGGAGGCGCTGAGTTTGATGACTCGTCGTGGCAGGCAATCGATCCCACAACTCTCAACCAGCGTCGCGGAACGGGCCGGCTGGGCTTTAACTGGTATCGCATCGCGCTTACTGTCCCGGAGCGAATCGGCGATTTTGATCCCACAGGTACGACTGCAGTTTTCGAAACATCTCTGGACGACTACGCCGAGATTTGGGTGAACGGGGAGTTGACACGCTACGCGGGGCAGAGCGGCGGCTCGGTCATAGCCGGGTGGAACGCCGCAAACCGGCTGGTGGTGGGCCGCAACTTGAAACCAGGGCAGAGAATTGTGCTGGCGATTTTTGGGATTAACGGTCCTATTTCAAATCCCCCGACCAATTACATCTGGATGCGCTATGCGCGACTCAATTTCTACCGTGACGCCCACGCTGGACCAAGGGCGATTATACCCAGCGAAGTCAACGTCGAGGTAATCCGCAAAGATCCGGCTATCGACGACCTGGTGCCGCGCAACGCCAAAGTTTTCAAGGTGGCTGAAGGGTTTCAGTTCACCGAAGGCCCAGTCTGGGCAAGCCAAGGAAAGTATCTGCTGTTCAGCGATCCGAACGCTAACACGATGTACAAATATACGTCCGCGGGCCAGCTCTCGGTTTACCGGGAAAAGAGCGGATACGATGGCGCAGACATCGCGGAGTTCGGCCAGCCAGGCTCGAACGGCCTGACTTTCGATCCTCTGGGCAGGTTGACAATTAATCAGCACGGCAATCGGCGCGTGATTCGAGTGGAACAGGACGGGAAGGAAATTATCCTGGCAGATAAATTTGAAGGCAAAAGGCTGAACAGCCCTAACGACCTCGTTTATCGCTCTGACGGCGCGCTGTTCTTTACTGATCCTCCGTTCGGATTGCCGAAGTTCGACAAAGATCCGCGGAAGGAACTACCGTTTGCGGGAGTCTTCTCTTTATACAAGGGCAAACTCCAGGTGGTGAGCAAGGACATGAGCGGACCAAACGGGATCGCCTTTTCACCGGACGAGAAATATCTTTATGTCGGCAATTGGGACGACCATAAGAAAGTCATCTACCGTTATGAAGTTCAGCCGGATGCATCGTTGCGGAATGGAAAGATCTTTTTTGACATGACCGACGCGCCGGGCGAAGACGCCATCGACGGCATGAAGGTTGACGAACGCGGCAACCTCTATGTTTCCGGGCCGGGCGGCCTATGGGTGATCTCGCGCGATGGCAAGCACCTGGGCACCATCGTCGCTCCCATGCACCCGCATAATCTGGCGTGGGGCGGTGAGGACCACCAAACGCTGTATCTGACCGCGAAGACCGGTCTGTATCGCATACACCTGAATGTAAAAGGGGCAGGAGTTCCGAGGTAAGACGAAAGGTATGGAAGGAACACGACGTTAACTGCGAGAATCGTTCGGCGCAGCAGAACGGTGCAGTTCCTTCCAGCCGCTCCAAATGATCACGCCCAGTTCGGGCCGCGGCGGCTCCGGCAACATGCTAATAAATTCCAATAAGTTGCCGTCAGGATCATGGAAGTACAAAGATGCAGCCGGCATCCACGCCAATACGACTGGCTCATCTGTGGGATTGCCGACGAAATCGCGGGGAACGATGTTGGCGGCACGCAGGCGTGCAGGAGCTTCCAAAATGTTCTGAAGAGTGACGCTAAAGGCGATATGGAGACTCATCTTTTGAGGAGATGTTCCCACTTCCCAGATCCCAAGCATGGAATCACGCTTTGGGCCGATCCAGTAAAACGCCGCTTTGCGTTCGTTGACAAGTTGCGCAAGCTCGAGCCCTAATATGTTTCCATAAAATGCCATGGATCGTTGCAGATCGGCCACAGTCAAATGACTTTCGAAGAGGTTATCAATTGAAATGATCACGTGTTCTCCGAGCAGTCGGCAGTGAACTCAGTGGCGATGATCGATGCCGGGCAGGATTTCAGGCGTGTAGTATGGATTTTCCTTTACGCCGTCCTGGCAAATGGCCAAGTGATGCGACCGTAAGCCACCGCTCAGCATGAGCTTGCCGGAGACGGTATTTGCGTCATACATGCAGACGATCACGCAAGGCAACGGCGTGATGAGCGAAGTAGCGCGACACTCCAGGTCGAGAACGTCATCCTCGCCTGCCGGCAATGGATCGTGGCCCATTCCCAGATTGCCGAGAAAGCGGACGGCTTTTGAACCAGCACGCAATGCCGCGTGTACCACGTCACCAATATCATCAAGGGTTTCCTGGGCCGATTTGCGCCGCGGCAGAACCGTTAGTTGGAGATTGCGGATCAGGCTCGGAGTATCAAAACCATCAGCGGCCAGGCAGGCCAGGACTCTTTCAATGGCCTCATCATGTCCGAAGACAATGCAATGGTCACCCTGGCCCAGTCCTGGGTTCAGAAATTTCACGCCGCGACTGAAGTCTTGATCGGAATCCCAGAAATAGATCAGGTGCGATCCGAGGGGCACCCGGTCTTCAGTGATTCCCATGGGGATGAGTTCAAGGCTTTGCTGCAGGCCGGAGCGCAAACGGTCGGTTGCGCCTGCGGGAAGAGCAAACGCCCGCGGGTCTGCGGCAAGGTCCACGACATTGCGAGTGCCGTCCAGGACTGCTTTACAGCGCCGGCATTCAGCGAAGTGTTCGTCCATGCGTAGGCGAAGAACGGTTGTGACAGTCCCATCCAGGTAGTTGGAAACTTCCCACCATACCTCTTCGCATTTGAGTTTATCCGGCAAAAGACTCCAGACCGAGATAGGACTTCTTGTTGATTGTACTCCTCAGGACGAATGAGTTTGTGCGGATTCCGGAGCTCTTAACCCTGGCGGGCCGCTCCGATGCCGCACTTGCCGCAGGTATGAAACTCGGTCACAGTTCCATCTTCAAAGTGATGGTTTGCAGACGAACCTGGGGGCTCGCTGGAATGAACCAGCTTGTCAGCGTGGTGATTCATCTCGCCGCCGCACTCGGGGCAAATCATAGGCGATGTCGTCATTGTGTCACCTCAACCATTCAGTGGTACCTGTTCGCGTCCAAAACGCAGAGTCTGGGCCATCCAAATGAGTTCCTTCAGAAACTTGTCAATGCGTCGGATAAAGGAGTCGTCCAGCAGAGCGCCTTCAGCCGAGAACACGTTTTGCACGCTGGAAAAGTTAACGTCCCAGAAAATTGTCACTAGGCCTAACTCACGCATTACGGGAAGCAGGTTTTGGATCACCCGCACGCCTCCAAATGGGCCGGCGGAAACACCGGCAATCCCAACCGCCTTGTGAATGTATTCCTTCAGACATGTATCAAGCAGATGCTTCAGCAGTCCTGGATAGCCGTGGTTGTATTCAGGCACCACCAAAACCAGAGCATCAGCCTTGTCCATCAGCGCCGCAAAGGGAGCATGTTTCAGGGCTTCGCCTGCGTTATTGGTGGGGAGAGGAAGCAGCCCGATGTCGATGATTTCAGTGTCAACATTGGATTGTTTAGCCAATTCAACGGCGATCAAATTTGCCGCGTGCGCGCTCATGCGACCCTGCCGGGTTGTTCCGAGAATCACCGGGATGAAAAGTCTCTTGTTCGTGGTTTCTGCCATTACATTTCTCAATCTGCTGAAAGTTGGTGTTTGGCTATGCTCATTGCGGTAGTAAGTGCGTCAAGGAGCAATTGCGGATACGCATGAAATTCCGATCTCATACTGTTGAAAATGAGAGCCTCACCATGGGGCTGAAGCTCTCCGTGCATGCATTAGCCCCAACTCTAGCCGACATTGGCCAGGATCACATCGTAAACCTTCATTTCGTCTGTGCCCTTCATCATTTCGCCGCGAACTTTCACCTTCTTGCCCATTTTGCCCTTGGCCATCTTGGGATTCGCGATCTTTGTGGCTTTGCCCTCATCGTCCACAAACAACGCCACCCCACTTTTTTCCGTGCAGGAAGCGTCGCATGCCGACTTGCCAGCATCTTGCTTCACGCATTTCTGGTCACAAATCAC
>DATBVH010000024.1:0-2062 GCA_036515395.1 Candidatus Angelobacter sp. | reverse complement strand
CACGGTTATTCCGGCCACGAAACATTTGGCGACCGCACTCTTGACCAGCTTGGACTTCCACTCTTTGACGTTATTACAGCCCGCTCTCCGGAACGCGAGATTGCATATTTGATCGGCGGCGACGAAAAACAGGTGCTGGGACAGAGCGCGATGGGAGCAGCCCGCTAATGCCGAAGCCGGCCAAAGTAAAGGTCAGGGTTTCCACCCAGCCCGTGGTGGTGATGGAGGCGGAAGTAGCGCGCAAAATCCGCCAGCACGCCCGCACATCAATGAAAGCCGAAGTCTGCGGAGTGTTGATCGGCAATACCGAGCATGAGCGCATGACGGTGGAAGCTTGCATTGCCGGCATCAATGCCGCGCAGGGTGGCGCTCACGTCACCTTTACCCAGGACACATGGGAACATATATATAAGATCAAGGACCAGGAATACCCAGACCACAAAATTGTCGGCTGGTACCACTCGCATCCCGGCTTCGGCGTGTTCCTTTCTGAGCACGACCTGTTTATCCAGCAGAATTTCTTTTCCAATCCGCAGCAGGTGGCGTGGGTTTACGATCCGCACACGGATGAAGAAGGCTGCTTTGGCTGGATCGGCGGCAACATAGAAAAGCTTTCCGCCATTCGCGTGGGCTACTCACAGGATGTTGAGATTACCGCTGCCTCTGCGCACGATTTTGATGAAGAAGCTGACGACGGCGCTTTGGATTCCATGGTCCGTACTGACCGAGAACAACGACGTGTGGAACCAGCTTGGATGAAATGGACGACCCGGGTTCTGGGCTATCTGGCGTGTATATTGCTGGGCTTCATGGTGTGTTTTGTGTTTCTAAATTGGCGATGGGCGCCCGTATTTGAGCAGGCGGAAAGATATGGGCAACTGGTAGAAGCGCTACGGCAATTTGATATTCAGCATCCGGGAATTTTGGGGCCAGCCGGCGGCGGAAGTTCGAATGGCCTGAATCAGCCCCCGGCCCCGCAAGAGAAAATTCCAGCAGAAAACAAGAATGAAAAAGGAAACAATGGCAAGCACTGACGACAAACCGGCGATGAAAATCACACTGGAAGACCTTGCCAAGGTGGAGCTTCCTTCTCCTGCGCCTGCGGGAAACATGGCCCCCCTTGCCGCCGGAACCAAACAGTACGGCAATATCGCCGCGCCTGCCGATGGCCCCGCAATCGTGGCGGAAGAGAAAGGCAGCATCTTTTTACAGGGATGGTTTTACCTTGGCGTTGCCGGACTGGTCGGCGCGCTGGTTGGATGGGGGATCTGTGAACCTTTTTTCGTTGACGCACACACGGAAATGCACTGGGGAAATTTTCTTATCCTGCCGTTTGTGATCACGTTTACCTGCCTTGGCCTTGGCGTGGCTGAAAGCATTGTGGAAAGGTCGGGAAAAAAAGCGCTGCTTCGTGGACTGTTGTCGCTTGCGCTGGGTATCGTATTCGGGTTCATTTTTGATCGGTTCGCCAACATGTTTTACGCCATCGGCCTTGCAATTATTTCCGCGCTGGGCGTGCAAACTAACAGAAATCCGGCATTCTGGATGGTTCGCGGCATTGCCTGGGCGATATTCGGCGCAGCCGCAGGAGTTGTTTACGGACTGGTGGATCGCTCGTTCGGCAAGACCAAGTATGGCGTTATGGGCGGCCTGATCGGCGCGGGGTTGGGTGGAGCGCTTTTTGATCCCATCAGCTTTCTCACCGGCTCTGGCAGGGCCAGCGTAAGCCGGGGCGTGGGTTTTGCATTGCTCGGGCTGGCCACAGGCGTTGCCATAGGCATTGTGGAAAGCGCTCTCAAGGACCGCTGGCTTTATGTCGCATCAGGGCCGCTGGCAGGCAAGCAATTCATTCTTTATAAGCCGATTACCACCATCGGCAGCAGCCAGTCGTCGGACATTTATCTATTCAAAGACACCAGCATTCTTCCGCAGCACGGAGCTATCGAATTGCGTGGCGCGCAGACGTTTCTCCGTTCAGATGGGCCGATCTTTGTTTCCGGAGCGCCCGCGCGCAATCGCGCATTGCAAAGCGGTGACCTTATACAGATTGGGCGGTATGCGT
>DATBVH010000023.1:0-10258 GCA_036515395.1 Candidatus Angelobacter sp. | reverse complement strand
AACATCCGCTCCTGTCCCATCGTCCGGCCGACCTTGGAACGTGAGACGGTGGTCCACACGGCGGGGTTGAGGGCTGCGAGCCATAGAGTGACGCCCTCGCGCCGCAGCTTCTCTTCCGCTTCAGCCAGCATCTTGAGCGCCGTGTACTCGATATCAATGATGGAACTGCAGTCGATGACCAGACTGGATGGCTTCCTCTGCTCGATCAGCGGCCACATCTTGTCGCCCACGCGTTGCGCGTTGGCAAAGAAGACCCTGCCTTCGACGCGCAGGATCAACAATCCCGGCCAGGCTTCGTCGTCCGGGTATTTGGATGAGAGCTGCCTGAATACCTGGGTGCCACGCTTGCGCCCCAGTGCGTACACCGCGGGACTGTAAGCCTGCTGGGCCAGCGCCAGCAGAGAGGTGATCACCGCAACCAGAATGCCGCGCAAAGTTCCCAGAAGAACAACACCGGCAAAAGCAGCAACGGCCCAGTAAAATTCAGTTTTCCTGACCTGGGCTATCTCGCGAAACTCCGCGGGCTTGATGAGGCTGGCTGAAGAAACTATGACGACTGCCGCCAGCGTTGCATTCGGCATCAACGCGATAAGTGGAGCAAGCAGCAGAAGCGTTCCTAGTGCTACCCCCGCCGTTACCAGTTCCGCCATCTGCGTGCGCGCGCCTGAACTGTGATTCACCGCCGTCTGCGTAGCTCCTCCGCCGGCCGGCATGGAGCTGAATAGACCGCCGGCAACATTGGCCGCGCCCAATGCAAGCAGCTCCTGGTTGGGCAGTGGACGCGGCTCGCCCGGCTCAGCAAAAGCGCGTGCCGCTGCAACGCTTTCTGTAAAGCTCATCAGGGCAATCCCTGCGGCGCCTGCCCACATTTGCCCAAACATGCCGGTATTCGGCCAGCTCCAATGGGGAAGTCCACGCGGAATGCTGCCCACGGTAGAGACGCCGTAATGTGCCAAGCCCAGCATGGCGGAAGCAGCAATACCCATTGCCACCGCGATCAGAGGCCCCGGCAGCTTCGGAACGAACCGTGCCAGACCTATCAGCAACGCAAGTGTCCCAACTGAAAGTGACAGTGTGATCCGCGAGCTCTGCGGCAGATGCTGGAAAATGGATACAAGGTCCCGAAGGAATCCTGTCTTCACAATGTGCAAACCCAGCAGCTTCGGTACCTGGTCAAGCAAGATGACAAGGCCAATGCCTGCTTTGAACCCAGCCAGCACGGGATCTGAGATGAAATTGGCAATGAATCCGAGCCGAAGCAGTGAGGCCGCAATGAGCATCGCGCCTACCAGCACTGCCAGCGTTGCACCCGCTGCCATCAATGTTCCGGGCTCGCCATTGGGTACAGCCCTGGCTATATCGGCGGCAGTAAGAATGGAGATTGTAGTTGTGGTGCTGACACTGAGCGGTCTTGACGTGCCCAGAACCGCGTAAATGACCATTGGCACAAACGCCGTATAGAGACCAACTTGGACAGGCAAACCTGCAATGGTGGCAAAGGCCATCGCTTTCGGAATGACCACCGCAGCCGCTACCAGGCCGGCCATAACGTCCGCGCGCATCCATGACTTGTCATAGTCGCGAAGCCAGGTTATGGCAGGAATAAAAGCGCGTCCGAGTTTTTTCATTGGCTTTCCGAATCAAAAAAAGCTCGACCCCATGGCCGAGCTTAGGGAGCAACCGTTCTGGAGCTATTGCTCACTCAAGTATTTTTGAAAAGGCAGATAGGAACAGCTGCCAGAAATGACAGCCACACTCGATCTTGCTGATATCAGAAGAAGTAAATTTGGGCGGATTCCGGCAGTTTGATAGCCAGATCAGCAGATATAAAGATAATCGAAAAAGGCAGGATGATCAGGGCTGGGGAGCAAACCGGTGCTGCTCCAGAAACTGCAATTCCGGCACTGGCGGAAGTACCCCGCACTCAGCCCCATAACGCAAAAAGAGCTGCAGGCCTTCCAGGTTTTCCTGATCAAGGAAATAGTCCACGTTCTGCGTCAAGTACTCGGAAATCAACTGGACGGAGAGTCCAAGCCGCGGGGACCATGCAGCGGCGATTTCCGGGATGCGAGTGAGGCCGTTGTCGCGCGACTGCTGAAATACCTGCGCGATGTTTGGCTCGGCTGAGCGGCCTTCCAGAGCTGCTTTGCGCACCGCCCAGAACGCGAATACAAACGGGCGGCCAGTCCAGCGCTTCCACTCTTCCGCCAGATCGTAAACAAAGTAGCCGTCCGTCCGCGCCTGCAAAGCAGGATCGCCAATCAGCAAAGCCGCGTCATGCCACTGCAGCATTTCTTTGAGGTCAGGCTTCTGCCGCGTGAAGCCGGGATCAAGGCCAACAAATTTTCTCAGGTAGATCTCCACCAACGCGGCTGAGGTGCGGGAGGAATCGTCGGTGGCTACGCTGCGGATCTTATCGATAGAAACTTTGCTGACCAGCAGAATTGACCGGACCTTATTCTTGGCGGCAATCGCCACATCAGGGACAATAACCAGATCGGGAATCATGGTGTAAGCCGCAACAGGAATAATGCCGATGTCTGCCGAGCCTTCCTTTAATTGCTCCGCGCAGAGCGATGGAATGGTGTAGCTGATCTCAAAACTCTGGCGCAGGCGAGCTGCCGTTTCTCCATTTTCAAAGTCCCACATGAGCGGAGCGGTATTTAAAAAGCTGATGGCAGAGATGCGGAGAGGTGACATGTGGTTTTATTCTAGCAATTCGTGGCAGGCGTAGGACGCCAGCCCAAACAATTACTCTCCGCTGTTCCGAGGCACTTCAATATGAAATTCACGGTAACTTCAACCTGGCGGCTTTCTGCACTGGTTGGAAATTTCCATTTGGCAAGGGAGTCTTTTACACTTGCCTGCAAAACGGGATGGCCGGTTTGAAAAGAAATGCTAGTCACGTTTCCATTCGCACCAACATCAAGTCTCGCATTTACTTTTCCCTGAATATGCGCGATGCGCGCCATGCTGGGATATTCGGGAAGCGGAAATACTTCAGGCTTAACGGGCGTGCTGGACAACAGTTGAATCTCAGGTGGAGTCTGCTGTTTCAGCGACAGGATATATAGCTCAGAGGGTTTGAGTTCTGAGTCTTTAAAAAGAGAGTCATATTTTCCTGAACGAATATCTTGAATGATGGAATCCGGAATTGCCTTGTTTGAAAGTCCTCCGGATGTTTCCTGCTCTGTATGAAACATTGGTTGATCCATCGGCCCTGGGTCGACTACTTTGTCTAGGCGGGACGTCAATTGCATCGTCTGGGAAGTGTATTTAGGAGTATCTGGCTTTTGAGCAAACCAGTCTCGATCCAGAATGTCTGCACGGATAATCCTTGTGGCGTCTCCACATTGAAGCTGCATGGCCACTTTTGCACCACTAAATCGGAGACACTTCTTGCATCGTTTCTGCTCGCGGCGTAAAGCCTTTTCAGGAATAGCGCAAGGGTTCCCAGACAGAAGGTCTGCAACACTTTCTTGTATCACCGTCGAAACCATTTCGACCTTTGCGGGTACTTCACATCCTGCCGGCGGTGTCATCGAAATCTTTTCGACAGATGAACCCTTGCTCACGTCGCGTACAATAAATAAATCGTAATAGTCAAAGGGCGGACCAAAATCAAAAAATGTATCACGGCCGATAACAAATTCGTTCGGAGAAGAATTTGGTCTTTGTGATTGCGCGAATACTCCGACACCTGAGATCAGCGCAATACACAAGAAAAACAGCTGTTTCATGGGTGCATGCTACCACACGGTATTGACAGCGCTTTAAATATACGTGTAAAGTCCGCCCAATCCGGTGACGCGATCCATGGCTAGCACTTCCGCAGGGATATCGAACTCAATTTATTGGCTGGCGCTTTCCCTTACGCCTGGCATTGGCCCCACTCGCGGGCGCAAGCTGGTGGAGCGCTTTACCACCATCCAGGACGTCTTTCATGCCTCACTGACCGAGTTGGAAGCCGAGAATCTGCAGGCCCACTCCGCGCAGCACATTGCACTGGGAAAATCGCTGGAGCTGGCGACTGACGAGATTGCGAAAGCTGCGGCCGCGGGTATTCAGATTATCTGCCGCGACGATGAAAGCTGGCCTGCTCGCCTGAGTGAAATTTACGACCCGCCGCTGGTCCTTTATGTGCGCGGAAATATTGAAGCGCTGGCGCGGCCGGGAATAGCGATCGTCGGCACTCGACACCCGACGCCGTACGGAATCGGCATGGCAGAACGTCTGAGTTGCGATCTCGCTTCTCGCGGCTTGGCCATTTTCAGTGGCATGGCGCGTGGTATCGATGCTGCGGGACATCGCGGCGCCATCAAAGGCAAGGGCAAGACGGTCGCCGTTTTCGGCACGGGCGTAGACATAATCTATCCGCGCGAAAACAAGAGGATCGCCGACGGAATTCTTGAATGCGGCGGCGCGCTGATCAGCGAGTTTCCTTTGGAAAGCTTTGCCGCGCCACAGAATTTTCCTATTCGCAATCGCGTCATCAGCGGTTTGGCTTTGGGTGTGCTGGTGGTTGAAGCCGGCGAGTACAGCGGCACCCGCATCACCGCGCGTTGCGCGCTGGAACAGAGCCGGGAAATCTTTGCCGTGCCAGGCAATGTGATCTCCCGCAACTCCTGGGGACCGAACACGCTGATCAAGCAGGGAGCCAAGCTAACTGCAACATGGGAAGACGTTTGGGAGGAATTACCGGCCGAGGTAAAACATCAGCTTGAATCCGAATGGGCGCCTCAAGCATCAGACCAAGAGCCCACCAGCAGCCTGTTTGGAAATGAATTGAGTCCGGCGGGAAAGAAGCTGCTGTCAATCCTGCGCCAGGACGAGTCAACACACATTGATGCAATCATGGAAAAACTGGAGGGCCAGATTTCTTCGTCGGAGGTTTTTACTGCGCTTTTTGAACTGGAGATGAGCGGCAAGGTGAAGCAGATGGCGGGAAAGAATTATGTGAAAGCATTTTAGCGCCAGATTGAAGTATTTGGTACTTGGTATTTGGTAGTTGGCCGGAGGGCTGCAATGCGGAATTATCGAGATCTGGAAGTTTGGAAGCTCTCACATAAGTTAACTCTTGAGCTGTACGCAGCCAGCAAGAAATTTCCGAAGGATGAAATGTTCGGTCTTACGTCGCAGTTGCGTCGGGCTGCAGTTTCTGTTGGCGCAAACCTGGCTGAAGGCTGTGGGCGTAGAACCAGCCCCGAGTTCGCTCGCTTCATTCGGATTGCAATGGGCTCCGCCAGTGAACTTGATTACCATTTGCTGCTTTGCCGGGATTTCGGGTTTGTCACGTCTGAATTTTATGAGCGGAACTCGAAAGAGTTGATCCGGGTTCGCAAAATGCTATCGGCTTTGTTGACCAGCGTTGAAAACCAGATGCAGGCCAAAGCGCTTGCGGCGCACAGCTAAGTACCAAATACCAAGTACCTCTGGCCCGTCGGAAATTTGTCCCCACAAGCAGTTCCGTGGTAGCTTCAACTTGAATTAAGGAAAAAAGAGCATTGCCAAAATCACTTGTCATTGTCGAATCGCCCACCAAGGCGAAGACCATTAATAAATACCTGGGCAAGGACTACGAAGTCGAAGCCTCGCTGGGTCACATCAAAGATCTACCCAAGAGCCAGCTCGGCGTGGACCTGGAAGGCGACTTCTCCACCGAATACGTGGTGATCCCGGGAAAAGAAAAAGTTGTGGCCAAGCTGAAGAAGCTGGCCAAGGGTGCGCTTGCCGTGTATCTGGCGCCTGACCCGGACCGAGAAGGCGAAGCAATTGCCGCGCACCTTGAAGAAGAACTCAGCGAAAACGGCTCCGGCAGGAAAAAGAAAAAAGGCGGGATTGAGTTCCATCGCGTGACCTTTAATGAGATCACGAAGAAAGCGGTGCAGGAGGCATTCAAGCATCCTCGCGAAATCGACCGCAATCTGGTAGACGCACAGCAGACGCGCCGCGTGCTGGACCGCATTGTGGGTTACCAGGTCTCACCGCTGCTGTGGGACAAGGTCCGTCGTGGGCTTTCCGCCGGACGCGTACAGACCGTGGCTCTGCGCCTGATTGTGGAACGTGAGCGCGAGGTCAAAGCGTTTGAGAAAAAAGAATACTGGACGATTGACGCGCATCTTTTCGCGGGAAAGCCGCCGGCTTTCGATGCTCGTTTTATCGGCCGTGGCGACGAGAAAACCGAAGTCCCGAACGAGGAAGAGTCGAAGAAGATCACCAGCGCGCTGGAACAAGCGCAATGGTCGGTTCGGAACGTTGAAAAGAAGGAACGCCGCCGCAGCTCAGCTCCGCCGTTTACCACCAGCAAGCTGCAACAGGATGGATCACGCAAGCTGCGCTTCAGCGTAAAGCGCGTGATGATGATTGCCCAGCGCCTATATGAAGGCATTGATCTGGGCAGCGACGAAGGCTCTGTTGGTCTCATTACTTATATGCGTACCGATTCTGTCCGCGTTTCGCCTGACGCGTTGACTGAAGTTCGGGAATTGATTGGGTCGACCTATGGGAATGATTTTCTGCCCGAGAAGCCGAATGAATACAAGTCGAGGAAAGCTGCGCAGGAAGCGCACGAAGCCATCCGCCCGTCTTCGGTAGCGCGGCATCCCGATGAGATCAAAAAGTATCTTCAGGAAGATGAGTACAAAGTTTACAAGCTGATCTGGCAACGCTTTGTGGCGTCGCAGATGATGCCGGCGGTATTTGACCAGACCAGCATTGATATTGAAGCCAAAAACGGAGCAGATTCATTCACCATCCGCGTAACCGGATCAGTGCTCAAGTTTGAAGGCTTCTTGAAAGTCTACGAAGAGTCCAAGGACGCCAAGGACGAAGAAGACGAGGCGCTCAAGCATAAGCTCCCGGCGCTGGAAGTGGGCCAGAAGCTTACGTTGCGCGAGCTAAAGCCAGAACAGCATTTCACCGAGCCTCCGCCGCGATTCAATGAAGCGTCGCTGGTGAAGGAGCTGGAAGAGCGCGGCATCGGACGGCCTTCAACGTATTCCACGATTCTTTCGACCATCCAGGAGCGGCAGTACGTTCAGAAGATCGGCGGCAAGTTCATACCGACCGAAACAGGGTTGGTGGTGACCGATCTGCTGGTCAAGAACTTTGAAGAAATTTTCGATCCTGCATACACGGCGCGGCTGGAAGAAGAGCTGGACGAGATTGAAGAAGGCAAAGAGAAGTGGACTGACGCGCTAGGCGGCTTCTACAAAAAGTTTTCCAAGGACCTCCGCTACGCGGAAAAGCACATGGAAAACGTGAAGCGGATGGAAAAGCCCACCGACGAGAAGTGCGAGCGCTGCGGCTCTCCGCTGGTGCTCAAGTGGGGCAAACACGGATCGTTCTACGCCTGTAGCGCCTATAAGAAGGATGATCCGGAAAGCTGCACGTTCACCAAAGAAAACCCAGTCAACCTTCCTGACTTTGACGGTGCGGAGATGCCGGAGACCGGCCAGGATGAATACTGCGAGAACTGCGGACGCGTGATGGTATTGAAGCGCGGGCGCTTTGGCCAGTTCATGGCCTGCACCGGCTATCCGGACTGCAAGACCACGCGGCGACTCGATCAGGGCAAGCGCGTGCCGGACGTTCCACTGGAAGAGCTCTGTCCCAAGTGCAACCGCAACCTTGTGCTTCGGCATGGACGCTACGGCGAATTTATTTCGTGCAGCGGCTATCCGGATTGCAAGTACATCAAGCAGAATTTCATCGGCGTGAAATGTCCGCAGTGTGCCGATGGCGAGCTGGTGGAAAAGAAGGCGCGGAAGCGCGGCAACACATTCTATGGCTGTTCGAATTATCCCGCGTGCGAGTTTACGTCGGCCTACAAGCCGGTGCCGGAAGCGTGCCCGGAGTGCGGCAGCCCATACCTGCTGGAAAAACATTTGAAGTCAGGATCGCTGCTGGTCTGTCCCAACAACAGCAAGAAGTCTGCAGATGAAGAAGAGCAGCCCAAGCCCAAGAAAAAGCCGCGCGGCAAGAAGGGCGCAGCGTCGGCGGCAGAACCAGCGCCCGCAGCAGCAGTGGTAAAGTGCGATTATTCGCGGTCCATCCCCACGCCTGAGTGGATGACGCAAGGCAGGAACGAAGAAGATACACAGAGAGAAGCCGTTTAATCCAGGAGCGAAAGCAGTTATGGCGAAAGCAAAAGCTGAAGACGCAAAAGTAATTCTCAAGATTTATGATCTGCGCAGAGAGCCGGTGATGCGCGCGGCGCGCAAGTTTATTGTCTCAGAGTTCTGGCCGCAGAATTACGATGAATTCAAGGCGGTGGTCACCGGCTATGGCACGGAGCCGAATGCATGGTTTCGCCAGGTAATGACGTTTTGGAACATGGTTGCCGTCCTGGTGTTGCGCGGCGCGGTGAACGAGCAGTTGTTCTTCGAAACCAATAACGAACCCTATTTCCTATGGGCGAAGTTTGGCCACTACATCGCCCAGGCGAGAAAAGACCAGGTTGATCCTGAGTTTCTCTCGCATCTGGAAAAGCTGACGTCAAAGCCTGCGGCAAAAAAGCGGATCAAAGGCCTGCAAGAGCGGTTGGCAGCGCGACGGGCGTTGGCCGCAGCGGCAGCCAAAGCCGGGAAATAAGCGTTGCTTCAGGGGCTAAGCGCCCATTAGTTTCTGAAATACTTTATGCGGCCCTAAAGCTAAAGAGCCGCACTTCTACCATGTTTCAGTTGGACCAATTCGTTGTCGATTGCCGCACGGCACTGCAAGCTGATATGCCACAAAAGGCAGTGCAGGAAGTGGTGCGGCGGGCTGTATCCACACCCGGAGATGTACTGAAAGCCATCGGAGAGCCGCAGCGGGCGGAGATGCAGACGCTCTATCGCTCAGACGATCTCACAATCCTGAACGTGATCTGGGCGCCATGGATGAACCTGCTGCCGCACAATCACCAGATGTGGGCCATCATCGGCCTCTACACGGGCCGCGAAGATAATATTTTCTGGCGGCGCGTGCCGGGAAGCAATGGATTGGTTGAGGCTGCGGGAGCGCGAGCGCTACGCGAAAAAGACGCTGAGCCGCTGGGCCGCGACATTATCCATTCCGTCAGCAATCCCATTGCAAAATTGACCGGCGCGCTGCACGTGTATGGCGGCGATTTCTTTGGTGTTCCACGCAGTGAGTGGGATGCGGAAACGCTGCAGGAGCAGCAATGCAGCGGAGAGAAGATGGCCCGCCGTTTTGAAGAAGCGAATGCATTGCTGAAGGCAAATACAGCTCACCTGCCAAAAGCCTAAGAAATATATTCCTTTATATAGGGGTCTTGCACCTGGCCCAATTCATGTGCGCTGCCTTCAAACACGACTTTGCCTTCGCGCAGGATCATAAAGCTGGTGCGGATATCCTGGGAAGGCATTCCATCCGAAGATTTCATATGCTTGCTGGCCGGATCAAAATAGTGACTGGCGAGCGTAAAGCCATCCTGCAGGCGATGCGTTACCATCAGCGCGCTGGTCTTGTAAACATCACGCTGTTTCATGATCAACTCAATGATCGTTGTAGAAGTAATGGGGTCAAGGCCGCCGGTGGGCGAATCATAGAGCAGCACTTCAGGCTGAGTAATGATGGCGCGCGCAATGCCGACACGACGCCGCATGCCTCCGGAAAGCTCTGCGGGAAACTTGTCAATGGCGGCTTCTAGTTCGACAAAACTCAGCGACTCGCGCACGCGCTTTTCCACCTCTGCCTCGGGAAGATGCTCTTCCATCAACCGGAAGGCTACGTTATCGCGCACGTTCATCGAATCAAAGAGCGCGCTCTCCTGAAATACGATGCCGACCTTGCTGCGCAGATCAAATAGCTCTTCTTCCGTCATCGTGGTTATATCGTGGCCCAGAACATAGATGCTGCCGCTATCCGGTTTGAGCAGGCCAAGGCAGAGTTTCAGGATCGTGCTCTTGCCCGAGCCTGCAACGCCCAGGATTATCTTGGTTTCACCCCGTCTGAGTTCAAAAGAGACGCCATCCAGCACAGGCGCTTCCTCAAAGCCAATGGAGACATTCTCAAAGATGATGGCTTTGTGGACCGTGTCGAGGTTCTTATCGTCAAGTGGCGAAATGGCATTGTTCAGCGGAGGCATGAGAGATCACGTCAGAACGATGAGGAGTTGCGTAAGGACAGCATCGACGGCCAGGATGAGGACCGAGGATACCACTACCGCCTGCGTGGTAGATCGGCCCACGCCCTGGGTCCCGCCTTTTGTTGTCATGCCGAAATAGCAACCCACGGTGGCAATAATAAAGCCGAA
>DATBVH010000022.1:0-3960 GCA_036515395.1 Candidatus Angelobacter sp. | reverse complement strand
GAGTTCGCGGCTCCGTCCTGTGACGCGCAGCAGCATCAGATTGGCCACGTTGGCGCACACCACCAGCAGCACCAGCCCCACAATGGCGAAAGAAACCAACAGCATCTGCCGCACGTCGCCGGTCAGAGATTTCTGCAACGGCATGATGGCGGCCCCGCCGTAAACATCTCCTACCGTATGCGCCTGGCGCAGCGCGGCAGCCACGCGGTTCAAATCTTCGGAAGCCTGCGTCATCGTAATTCCAGGCTTGGTTCGAGCAATCACATGCAGGAACCGCGCATCGTGCCACAGCATCCTGTCTGGCCTGATCTGTTGTTGCAGCGGGACCCAAAGCTCATTCTCTTCGCGATAGTCGCATTTCGGTGGCATGACGCCAACCACGGTGAATGGGCCGCCGTTCAGGCCGATGACCTTGCCCACAATTCCAGGATCAGCGTTAAACCGGCGACGCCACAACTCGTCGCTCAGGATCACCACGGGCGGGGCAGCGGGAGCATCTTCTTCCGGACGAAAATCCCGCCCCAGCTCGGCATGCACACCCAGAACGCTGAACCATTGTGCCGAACTGGCTCCGCCCCAGACATGCTCCGGTTGTCCATTACCCGTCAGGTTGTAGTGAAAGCCCTCTGAAGCCGCCATGCCGGTGAAGGCACGCGTCTGCGCCTGCCAGTCGAGAAAATTTCCCGGCGAAACATCGGATATGGTGGAGGAGTCGCCCGGAGTCTTCGTCTCTGAAAGTCTCAGCAGATGTCCGGAGTCAGGATAAGGCAACGGCCACAGCAGCAGTACATCAATCATGCTGAAGACGGCGGCATTGGCGCCGATGCCAAGGGCCAGCGTGACAATTACAACCAAAGAAAAACCAGGCGCTTTGCGGAGTGAACGGAAAGTGTAAAAGAGGTCCTGCAGAAGGGACATACCGGGCTCCCGAGCGCGAGTTTAGCACGGCAGAATGCGGATAAATTATAGGCTCACTGGAAATATTGCGTTGCGCTATGACGTAAGGACGATGACCTAACTCTTTGTGCCCTGCCCTCAGCCTCGGCCGCGGAACTGGATGATCTTTCGGCGGTCACGCTTCGATGGCCGTCCGGTTGGCATGGGTTCAAACTGCATGGCTGCTTTGCGCTCGGCTGCCGCTTTCAGGCGTGCTTCCTTGCTTTCTTCCGTTTCGCGATAGAGAGTTTGCGCCACGGATGCCGACCCGCGCACCTCGCTCAAGAGCAGGACCTCCACGTGAAACTCTCCGCCGTCATTGGTGATGCGCAGCATGTCGCCCACGCGGACCTCGCGCGCCGGCTTGGACGGCTGTCCGTTGGATTGAATTCTGCCTAGCTCGCATGCCCGCGCTGCAAGAGAGCGGGTCTTGAAAAAGCGGGCAGCCCACAGCCATTTGTCGATACGTGTGGAAGACACAAAGCTATTTTCCCACACTGGTGATTTTGCTACTGGTTGCGGTGCATCAGATCAGAGATTCTCTCTGCACCGCTGGCCTCTTTGGTTCAGTAAAGCGTAACGCTGCCCCAGGCGCTCCTCTGCGCTATCATGGATGCGCTTCCACTCCAGTTTTGCAGGAGATTTTTGCGTGATGCGTAAACGGTTATTCGCCCTTACTCTGGGCGGCATTTTTCTGCTGCCTGTTTGCGCGATGGCTCAAAAACCTCCCGCATCCTCGCCCGGTCCCATGGCCTTGCAGGTTCGGTCTGAATTTCTCTATGCCTGGAATGCTTACAAACAATATGCATGGGGACATGATGAACTTAAGCCGCTGACCCAGGGGCATCATGATTGGTACAGCAAATCACTGCTCATGACGCCGGTGGATGTCCTGGATACGATGATCATCATGGGATTGACCGATGAGGCTGATAAGACCCGGGAATTCATCGCGACAAATCTCTCTTTCGACCAGGACATTGAAGTCAAGAATTTTGAAATCACCATCCGGCTCTTGGGCGGATTGCTGAGCAGCTATCAACTGACCGGCGACAAGCGTCTATTGGATCTCGCCGATAATTTGGGCAACCGGCTCCTGCCCGTCTTCAACTCGCCTACGGGCATGCCTTATATGTTCGTGAATCTTAAGACCGGCAAAACGCGCGGCGTGGAAAGCAATCCTGCGGAAATCGGCACGCTACTGCTTGAGTTTGGCACGCTCAGCAAACTTACCGGCAAGCCAATCTATTACGACAAGGCTAAAAGCGCTGTGGTCGCGTTGTACAGCAGACGATCCAAGATCGGGCTGGTCGGTTCCACCATTAATGTTGAAACCGGCCAGTGGATTGATACCACAAGCCACATCAGCGGAGGAATTGATTCCTATTACGAGTATCTGCTGAAGTCGTCGCTGCTCTTTGGAGACAAAGACTGCAAAAAGATGTGGGAATCAAGCGTAAAAGCCGTGAACAAGTATCTGGCGGATAACACCCGCAACGGCCTCTGGTATGGACAGGCGGATATGAACACGGGTAAACGAATTTCCACGCAATATGGCGCGCTCGACGCGTTCTTTCCCGCATTGCTGGCGCGTTCGGGTGACCTGGAGCGCGCACGCAAGTTGCAGGAATCGTCGTATAAGATGTGGACCGCTTTTGGCATCGAACCGGAAACGCTGGACTACACGACAATGAAAGTCGTCGCTCCCGGGTATCAACTTCGGCCGGAGATCATTGAGTCTGCCTACTATCTGGCTTTTTATACCAAAGACGATCGCTACCAGGAGATGGGATCCACTTTTCTGCTGGGCCTGGTCCGCTACTGCAAGGCGGACTCCGGATATGCCGCTCTGAGCAATGTGGAAACCAAGGCCAAGAAAGACAGCATGGAAAGTTATTTTCTGGCAGAGACGCTTAAATATCTTTATTTGTTGTTCGCGCCGCGAGGGACACTGGACCTTAACAAAGTGGTATTCAATACGGAAGCGCATCCGCTCCGGAACACATGGTCAAATCAGGATAAAAATTTTTAGAGTTGAAAGTTGTTACAGGCGGCTTGCCCACATAATTGCTTTTGGTACGGGGCCGTACAGCAGTTCAGAAAAAAGAGATAAAAGGACATCCGGACGTAAGAAAAGGCTTGGAGGCACCTTTCCCGGAAAACGCCACAGCCGATGTCCTTTTATCTCACCCACCATACTTCTCCTCCGCAAAGCTCATTTGCTAACCAGCGTCAGCGCCATTCACTACCGACCCTTTTACCCTGCGCGTCGCTCTTGTCAGCTCGTCTGCCTATTCATATAGCAAGACCAAAGCCAAATGCGGATACATGTAAGCCAATGAAAATAAAGGGGCATCTCTCGAGAAAAGAAGGCCCTGTGACAAGTTGGCACAGGCGGTTGCGCCAAGTACACACCAGTTTTGTCACAGGGCTTCGATTAGCGGTTGATTCGGTGACGTTTCTATTGCCCGTCTAACAGCATTTCAAGACGTTCAGGCCAAGGCTTTGCTTCAGCACCGTCCCAAACGCTGGCTTGCTGGCGCGGATAAAAGCGCTCATAAACTTGCCATCTACCAGCGGGGCAATCGCGTCAACATCCATCCCCTGCCCGGTCAGGAATGCCCGCGCATCTTCAATCTGGTAAACGCGCGTAGGTTCGATGCTGACGCATTCAAAGCCGGCAGCTTTCAATTTGCTTATGTACTCTTCATCGCGCAATGCTCCAGCGATACAGCCGACCCACAGCAAAAGGCTCTTCTGAACCTCTTCCGGCACCTCGCCGCGCACCACAACATCAGAGACAGCCAGGCGGCCACCTGGCTTGAGCACGCGGAACGCCTCGCTCAGCACGCGGTCTTTATCGGCGGAAAGATTGATGACGCAGTTGGAAATGATTACATCTACCGAATCTGCAGGCAGCGGAATGTTTTCAATCTCGCCGCGAAGAAACTCCACATTCGTAACGCCCGATTTCTTCTGGTTTTCACGCGCCAGCGCCAGCATGTCGTCGGTCATGTCCAGGCC
>DATBVH010000021.1:0-2786 GCA_036515395.1 Candidatus Angelobacter sp. | reverse complement strand
GTTGCTGCATCAGTCGGTCTCCGCATGGTTGCGAATGATCGGCAGGCTTCGCCCCGGAGCTTCGACTGTTGGAATGTCTCCGCGGCTAACCGGCATTCTCCGGCAATGGATGCAGCATGACTCTGGCTATCCCGCCAACTGGATGCCCGACATTGTACGCGTGCTTCCCAAACAAGTGCTCAACGTTGTACCGGCAGGCGCAGGCGTGGCTGTCATGAAAGAGGAGTACGGGCGCAGCTTGCAGATTCTGTTCGGGGTTTGCGCGCTGGTGCTGCTCATTGCTTGTGCCAACGTCGCAAACCTGCTGCTGGCACGGGGAGTGGCCCGTCGCGGGCAAACCGCCATCCGCATGGCCATTGGCGCGTCGCGAAAGGAAATCGTCCTGCAGGCGCTAATGGAAAGCGTTCTTCTCGCCATTGGCGGAGCAATCGCCGGCCTGGTGGTTGCGATGTTGGCCGCGCGTCTCCTGCTGGCGCTTGCGTTTCAGAGCGCGCATTTTCTTCCCATCAGCACCGCTCCCTCGCTGCTTGTTCTTGGGTTCGCTTTCGTTGTGGCTTTAATCACGGGAGTCATCTTCGGCGCGGCGCCGGCATGGTTTGCCACCCGCACCAATCCCGCGGATGCGTTGCGTGGATCGGGTCGCGGCAACAGTGACCGGTCTTCTTTCACGCGCAGAGCGCTGTTGATCGTGCAGGCCACGTTCTCCGTTGTGCTGGTGGCCGGTGCAACCATGCTGGCACGCAGTCTCAACAAGCTGGAGCACCAGGACTTCGGGTATCAAGTGCCCGGGCGTATCGTAGTCGCGGTGCATAATCCGCCGGCAAGTTACTCCCAGGCCAAATTGGCCGCGCTTTATCGCCAGCTTGAAGAACACGTCACCCATTTGCCCGGTGTACAGGGCTCGGGCCTGGCGCTGTATAACCCTCTCACCGATAACTGGGGCGAACTCATTCTCATTGCCGGGCATCCCACGGCAAAAATAGAAGAAGACTCGGGCGCTTCATGGGACCGCGTGAGCGTCGATTACCTCAAGAATTTTGGCATTTCTGTTTTGCGGGGACGCGGCTTTTCCGCCGCCGATAATGAAACTTCAGAACTGGTGGCGGTGGTGAATGAAGCCTTTGTAAAACGTTTCTTTAAAAACGGCGAAGAACCGCTGGACCAGCACTTTGGCCTGGATCTACCCAAGTATGAAAAAACATTCCGGATTGTGGGCGTGGTGCGAGATGCCAAATTCGCCGGCTACCGCCTGAGCAAGCCGGCTCAACCTATGTTTTACGTGCCGCTGGCGCAGACGGTCCCCTATAAGGACGAACTGATGACCAAGATCGAATTGCGCTCACACTCCATTGGCGGCATGATGCTGGTAACCAACGCATCTCCGGGCTCGCTCGAACCGCTGCTTACCCGCACATTCGCGGAAGTTGATCCCAATCTCACAATCATCAGCGTCCGTACGATGCAGCAGCAGGTGGATTTTTCCTTCAACCAGGAGCGCGCCGTCGCCAGTCTCGCCGGACTGTTCGGGATTGTGGCCCTCTTACTGGCCGCTGTTGGACTGTATGGCGTTACCGCCTATACTGTCGCGCAAAGAACGCAGGAAATCGGTATTCGCATGGCCCTAGGCGCTGACCGAATCAACGTGGTTCAGATGGTCCTTGCCGGAGCATCCAGGCGGGTGTTAGTTGGACTGCTCCTGGGTGTGCCGCTCGCGATCGGTGCCGGGCGACTCATCTCTGCCCAGCTTTACGGCGTTTCCAGTTGGGATCCCATGGCCCTTGGCATTGCCGCTGTGGCGCTGGCGATCTCGGCCTTTTTTGCCGCCGTGATTCCAGCTCGCCGCGCAGCATCCATTTCTCCGATGAAAGCGTTACGGACCGAGTAGTGGATGTATCAAGCCTGAGTATCGGAATATTCATTCGCGGCGCTCAGTGCGTCTAGGCAGAATGCTTTGGGGAATTTCATTGGGTAGCACAGATAGCCATTTCACCTGGAAGTTCCCTTTATATCCAAAAAGACGACCCCAAGTCGGATTCCTTACAACAACCTCAATACGAAAACAGCGTTGACTTTCGTCATACCATTCGCAAACGTCTGCGACACCGGAAAAGACCATTGGGAAAGTAAAACCCAGGAAGCCTTCGTAAAATCTCTGTGCGCCAGAACGCAGCCGCAGTCCGCCGTTCGGATCAACTTTGATATCGATGTCGACCGCCAGGTGTTGATGGGTTCCCAGATAATCGACAATGCAATGCCGCTTTTCGCTGTTGATCATGTAGGCATCAAAGCGGCGAGGCCGCTTCGTGTGAAATGTCCTAAGCCATGTCACGGTTTCTCTACCTAAAGAATCCACATAGGCGTAATTAGCAATCTCGAAAGGGATATTTTTTCCACTCTCTGGAAACATAATGCGCCGCCATGAGCCCAGATACAGGAATGGAAGCGTATAGGCTGCTCCATGCCAGATCTCTTCCATCACTCCGGTCCCGATTGCCGCAGTGTTGTCTTTGCTGGAAAAGCCGAATCGTCGTTGGATTTCAGGATGCAACCGGGAAAAGTCCGGGCCCAGAACTTGTTCATAGATGGATCTCACTTGGATTCTCCAGCCGGCTTACGCAGGCATCGGGATGCGGATGGAAGGTCCACCGCGGCGAGGTAGCCAATGAATGAAAGCGACAACATTGCCGCATTCAACGTAACAGGATTAAATGCAGTCACAAGGTAAGCAGGGCTACTTAAGGCGACCATGGCAAGCGCGACAATCATCGCGAGCGCGTTTAAAAGAA
>DATBVH010000020.1:0-7402 GCA_036515395.1 Candidatus Angelobacter sp. | reverse complement strand
GGCGATATGTATGAAACGGCTCGCCGGGCCATGGAGTCGCAACTGTTCCTCCGTTGCTTCCTCTCCCATAAAGAGCCGCGCCTTACCCATGGCTGAAGCCACAAAATGGGCCTCCTCTTCGATGTACGGCGCGCGCGCGTCTGGCACGGCCAGTATCAGGGTGTCTCCTTCATCCGTTCGCTGCGGTTTTTTCTGGCACACTGCAAAGATGCTGCCGCTGGGAGCATAGGAAATTGAAAAGTCGTCGATGAGGTAGCGCTTTCCGTCAGATAGTGCATGGAAGGGCAGGTAATGCAAAAATGCATGCGGAACAATAATCAAGTGCTTGGCCGTAAGCTGGTCGCGTATGGGACCAATCAGCAGCGCATACAGTTCTTCAAGGTGTGCCTGCGTGGCTTCTAAAAGCGCCTTTTCCAGAGGCTGGATGTAGTCTGGTCCCAGCCGGAACTTGGCCAGCTGTAACTGCAGCAGGCGGAGTTTTTCGCGCACACCAACCACGTCACTCAAGGCCACAATCTTGAATTGCTTACGCGAGATCAGGCAAACGTAAAAGCGGTTGCGCGCCGTATAGTACTCCAGCAGAAGCGTGTTCTCCGGCAGAATGCTTTGCAGTTCTTCCACAGAGACGGTTTTGGCGCTCTGCAGGCTGGCGAATTCCCGGTCCACGCTTTGCACCTGGGAAAATGCCTTGACCAGCGCGTCTTCATAACGGCGGCTCAGTTGGCGCAACTGATGAATGCGCTCATTCGAGCTGCCTTCAGGATTCAATTCTTCAATTTCGATCTGGTGATATGTCCAATTTAATTTCTGGCGGAGATCGCGAAACTCTCCCATGGCAGGCGAAAGTGCCTTCGGATCCCTGGAAGCAAGGGATGAAGCGCGAAAGGCAATCAGGTCCGCCAGGCTGCGTGACTTGGCCTGTTCGATGTAGCCAAATGCCTCTTTCTGCGCCCTCACGCCAAAGTTCACCGCCAGCGATGTGACGACCAGGCCTTCATAAACCGTCAGTTTGTTTTTGAGAAACGCGATCTTGAGCTCTTCCTTGCCCAAATGGCTGCGCAGGTCTTCCAGCTTTTTGAATGCCTGTTCATAAGCCTGGCGGGCCAGTTCGGTATTGCCGCTGGCTTCCTCGGCCTGACCAAGCATGAAATAAGCCTGATAAGTGGCGGGTGACTCCAGGTGCGTAAGACGGGAAAGCGCGGCACTGCAGTAGCGGCGCGCCTCTTCCGGATCAGAACCGCGCAGCTCCAGCGCTGCCAGCAGCAGTTCGCACAACGCGGCCTTTGATGGCAATACCGAATTACCAAAGTACGCGAGTGCGCTTACAGCCAGATCTTCCGCCAGGTCATTCTCTGAGGCTTGATACAACACCAGCGCCTTGTACAAATCAATGAGTGGCGGCCACAGCGGATTGCCTTCCTTAACGAACAGGTCGCGCGCAAGATCGAAAGACTCAATCGCCTGTTTGTATCGTCCCTGCTGGCTGATGGCGATCGCAGAGAAAGTGGCGGCCTTTCCGGCCTCGTACGTCATGCCCAGTTCAGTGAAGGCCTTAAAAGCGTCCAGCGCCAGTTCCGTGCCGCCTTCGGTCAGGTTCAGTTCGAGATAGATTTCTGATTCGTCCAGATCGCAGAGCGCCTGGTGATAGCCGTCGCCCAATTCGGCACAGAGTTTGCGCGTCTGGTCATAGAGTTCTATCGCGCGCAGGTACTCACCCCGCAGGTAATGCAAATAAGCTACGTTGTAATCGGCCTCCGCCACCAGCAGAGAGAAGCCATGTTCCATGCAGTGCTGGCGCGCCAGCCGATAAGTTTCTTCAGCTCGGGGAAAATCATTCAGGCTGATGTAGCAGACGGCAAGGTTGCGCAGAACGGCGGCAATATCCAGCGGCTCCCCGCATTGCAGAAATTCACTGTAGGTGCCTTCATAAAGTTCCACGGCTTCCTGAAAGCGGTCCTGGCGGTAATAGATGTTGGCGATGTTGCTATCGAGCCTGGCCAGCCGCAGCCGGTCTTTGTGGGCATGAAAGATCGATCGCGCCTGTTCTCCCAGGCGGAAGGCGCGTTCGTACTGGCCGTCATAAATCAGGCTTTGCAAGGCTCCGCTGATGGTGCGGGCATAATCAAGGTCACGGCCCAACTGCTCAAAGATAGCCAGCGCCTTTTCATATTCCACGATTGCTTTTTGATATTTGCCGGTCAGATAAAGCACATGGCCCACGGCGCGGGCGCTTTGTGCCGTAGCCACAGACACATTGATCTGCGTGGCGATCCATGAGCTGGCTTGGGCCATCCGCTCAGCCTTTTGCAGGTCAACGCGGGCAAAAATAACCACAGCGTTGTATAGAGACTCCACTGCGGCCTGGTTGCAAATGTCTTTGCGGGAGCCGAGAAACTCGCGACGCTGCGCTTCTTCAGGCAGATCGGCAAGATCTATGATCCATTGCTCGACCCCAAAATTGGGCTGTTGCGGCATCTAGAATCCCAACTCTGCCAGGATCTTCTGCAGCCGGTTGAGACAGCGTCCGCGGATAAAACCAATGGACCCAGTCGCCAGCCCGAGCTTCTGGGCCACCTCATTGTAAGGAACCGGCGGCTGCTCATAAAAAAGCAACTGCACCAGCTCCGCGCACCGTGGCGTGAGCCGCAGGATGGCGTCGCGCACAGCTTGCTCCTCCTGGACTTCCTGCAGCACCATGGGTGCAGCCGCAATTTCCTCTGCCAATTCCTGCTCCATCGCGTCCAGCTCTACCTCGCCCCTTTGTTGCTTCTTCCAATGAAAACATTTATGCGTGGCCACAGTGATCAGCCATGAACGCAATGATTCAATCTTCCTGAGCTTGGAAAGATTGGTGAAAAGATCGATGCACACATTCTGGAAAATATCTCCGGCATCGTCAGGACTGAAACCATACTTGACCGGCACGGAATAGATCAGGCGCTTGTATTTATCGATGAGCGTGTTCCATGCCTTCTCATCGCCGCTCAGACACTCCTGCACAAGCCGCTCGTCTTCAGCGGTCGCAGCGTCCCGGATTGTAGGCAAAGTCAGTTCCTTGGTGTTTTCTTCCATCAAACCTTCCGGCGTTGCTTTCCGGGTTATTACTTTCCGGCGGGGGGGTGCCAAAAAAGTTCTTCTGCGTTCCAAAAAGTATACTGTTCAATGATGGCTGGATGGAAATTACCTAGGTTTTCCTGCGCTCCAACCAGGATATTGGGGCTGGCCAGGTAGATCATGGGAAGCTGCTGCGCAAGGATCTCCTGCACGCGATCATAAATCTTTTTCCGTTGTTGATAATTCGGAGTGACCAACTGTTTCTGCATCAGCTGGTCCAGTTCGGCCTCCCAAGGCGTGGCCGGCGTTTTCTCGCCCATGTGCCACACATGCGTTTGTGCATTTGATACCAGGATGTTCATGTCCGGCGTTGGATCGGCATCGCCACTCACCAGGCCCATCACAATCGCCTCATAATCGTGGGTATTCAACAGGCGATCATTAGCCGACCGCCCCTCTATCGGGACCACATGCGCGGCTATCCCGATCGCTTTCAGGTCGGCTTGTACAAGCGTGGCAATCTGGTTGCGCTGCGAGTTGCTGGACGCCACCACAATGCTGAACTCCACTGGCTGGCCACCGGAATCCAACAGCGTGTTGTCTGCGTTCCAGGAAAAGCCCGCTGCTTTTAAGAGTTCGCGCGCATGCGGCAATGAGCGTACCGGAACGGGAATAGACGAATTGAACCATGCTTTATTGCCCGGGCTCACATGCGTGGCCAGCGCCGCGGCGCGGTTGCGATAAACCAACCGCACGATTCCGGCACGATCAATGGCCGAGGAAACCGCCTGCCGGAAGCGCACATCGCGAAACCATTTTTGCTTGCGCGCTATCTCCGGTAAACGGCTTTCAATATCGCTATTCAGGTTAAACATCAGAAAGTTGTATTCAAGTCCTGGCCCTGCATCGTAAAGTTTGAAGTGCCAGGCCTTCTGCTCCGTTTCCAGCACGGCGTAATTGTCGGCGCTAAGGCTGCTGATGATCTGCGAATCGCCTGCCTCAAAGCGAATTACCTGGGCATCCTGCGTGGGTACGACCAGGAACGTTAGTTCATCGAGATACGGCAGCCTTTGCCCTTTGGCATCAATCTTCCAGTAATAAGGATTGCGCTCCAGCACTATCCGGTCGCCGGGAACAACCTGCTTCAGGCGAAAGGCTCCCAGACCTACGATCTTTTCGGGCGGAGTGTTGAGTGTCCAGTCCTGCCCGATCTTCCCTTCCTGATAGTCCTTTTCCAGCAAGTGCCGCGGCAGAATGGCCAAGCCGTCAAAGACTCTTTCCGCCGCCGCGTATGGTGATGGAAAAGTGAAACGCACTGTATATGCATCCAGTTTTTCCACATTTACAGGCTTGCCGCCAATCATTAGCAGATCGCGTTGGGAAGAATGCACTTGCTCATCGAGATAAACCTTGAACGAGAAGAGCACGTCATCAGCGTCAAAGGCCTGGCCGTCAGAAAAGCGCAGCCCGCGACGAAGCTTCAAAGTGAAGACCGTCCCATCCTTGGAAACTGTCCACGACTTGGCCAACGCCGGCTCCGTCTTTTGCGTGGCACGATTAATGTGGATCAGGTCCGCCTGCAGTCTTGCGTTCACGCCATAAGAATTCTGGTCCACGGCGACCACGGGGTTGAATGTTCGCGGCTCAGACCGCTGGGCAATCACCAGCTTTCCGCCCCGAATCCCCGGCTCAGCGGTAGTGCGCAGAAGGTCTTCCTGCGCAACAGCTTGCCGTCCGGCAAAGAACGGCAACAGTGCTGTGGCACACCACAAAAGAGAACGCTTTAAGCGCACGAAACCCGGCCTTCTGTACTGGATTAGATGTATGATTTTATCCGCTCCTGCAGCGTCTCCGCCAATGAGTGATACGCCAGAAATACAGGAACCGGCGCGAGGCCGGGAAGAAGCATCCACCAGTAGGAAACCAGCACATGATATTGCTGCGCCTGGGCTAGCATGTTGCCCCAACTCGGAAATGGCTCGCCGATTCCCAGCCCAAGAAATGACAGAATGACCTCCGCCAGAATGAACTGGGGAATCAACACAGCCATCTGCGTCAGCAGCACACGAAACGTGAGCGGCATCAGGTGCTTTTTAAGGAGGTAGGCGTTGGACGCGCCAAAGCCCCGCGCTGCCAGCACAAAGTTACGTTCACGAGCGCTCAAAATCACGCCTCGAACCAGGCGGGCTGGACGGCTCCATCCGACGATTCCAATTACCGAAACCACCAGCAGAAACGCCGTGAGTGGGCTGATCTGCAATGGTAGAAACGCACGAACGGCAATCAACAGATAAAACCATGGAATCGTGATAAATATCTCGGCAAAACGCATGGCCATATCGTCCACGCGGCCACCATACATTCCGGCAATCCCGCCCAGCAGCAAGCCGGCGAGGGCGGAAAATGCCGCAGCCACAAATCCGGCAAAGAGAGATACCTGGCCGCCATAGAGCAGGCGCGAGAACTGGTCACGGCCAAAGCCATCTGTGCCCATCAGGAATAGACTGGCTGGCGATTGCACGCCGAACAGGTGTCGAGTTGAAGTGAACATTCCGAGAATGGTGTAACGGTCTCCCTGAGCAAAGAATTCGATTCCGGCGGGCTGCGAACAATCCTGCTGGTATTCATTTAGATCATTCTCAGACGCTTTGGTGACATAGACAAACGGCCGAAAGTGAAATTTTCCCGAGCAATCAACAAAGTGCAGGCGCGTGGGCGGAGCGTAAGGATGTTCGCGCTCCTGCGTTTCAAAGCTGTAAGGCGCAACGAACCCGGCCAGCACTACCACAGCGTGCACCACCAGCAGGAACCAAATGGCCCATGTCAGCTTGGAACCAAACTTGGTAGAGCGCAGCCCTGAAAAGGCTGGCGTTGGCGCGTTCATGCCTGCCTCCTGATCCGGGGATCAAAGGCATAGAGCAGCACGTCGCCCAGGAGATTTCCGGCAACCAGAAAAACCGTGGATAGCATTACGGCGCCAATCACTACAAAAAGATCGCGCGCCATGATCGCTTCCAGCAGCAGCGGCCCAATGCCCGGCCAGCTCATGACTACTTCAATCAGCAAAGAAACGCTCAACAGCAGCGCCACGGAAAGTCCAAAGAGTGAGATCAGCGGATTGGCCGCTGCCGGTAAGGCGTAGCCAAAAAGCAGCTTGAAGCGCGGCAGCCCATGACCTTCAGCAGCGCGCATGTAAGAAGAGTCCATCAACTCGATAATGCTGGCACGCACGTGACGCAAAATGATCGCCAATGAACCGATTACTATTGCTCCCACCGGCAAAACCATGTGCCACCCAAGATCACGCAGCCATGCCCATGTGCCCTGGTCTTGCGCATTAATTGACGTCATGCCTCCCACTGGAAATATTCCGGTCTTTAAAGCAATCAGCAAAGCCAGCAGCGCGATGAGCACATCGGGGAGCGCCAGCAGCGCAGAAGTTCCGCTGGAAAAAAGCCGGTCAGCCCAGCGGCCTTTCCATCCCGCCGCGAATACCCCAAGTGGCACAGCGATCAGCCATGAAATCAGCAGAGCCGGAACGCTCAGCAGCAAGGTATTACGAGCACGCGGCCAAAGCAGTGTTGATGCCGGTGTGTTGTACGCGAAGGAGTATCCAAATTCGCCTTTGGCTGAAGACTTTAGCCATTGCCAGTAACGAACGGGAAGCGGCTGATCGAGGCCATATTGGACACGTAATTGTGCCAGCGTCTCCGCCGATATTTGCGAGTTCACCCTGGCGTCGCTCAGAAAGTCTCCCGGCGCCGCTTGAAACAGAAGGAACAGCAGAATGGAAACGCCAAACAGCATCAGTAGACCGTGTGCGGCGCGGCGTGCGAGGTAGCGGATCATACGGCGGCCTCCATTCCGGGCGCATGCAGCCGCTCGCTGGCTTCCACCAGCTCGCGTGTAGCCGGATGCATACTCTCTGCCAGTTTCTCCGGCGTAGTCCGCTCCACGATTCGTCCGGCATTCATCACCACAACTTCCCGGGCAAAAAGCGAAATGAAGTTGAGATCGTGTGAAATATAGAGGTAGGTAAGCCCGTGCCGCGCCTGCAATTCCATTAGCAGCCGCACCATCTGCGCTTGCAGTGGCATGTCGAGGCCGGAAAGTGCTTCGTCCATAATGAGCAATTTCGGATCTGCGGCCAGTGCCCTGGCTAGAGACAGCCGTTGACGTTGTCCACCGCTGAATTCTCCCGCCAGCCTCGCAGCCCACTCAGGATCAAGGCCAACCTCTTCCATCAACTTCATCGCCCGAGCCATGCGCTCTGCTTCAGACTTCCACCGAGCGATCTCCAGCGGCTCCGCTACTATCTGCTGCGCGGTAAATCTTGGATTGAGCGACG
>DATBVH010000019.1:0-2635 GCA_036515395.1 Candidatus Angelobacter sp. | reverse complement strand
GTTCGATTTTGAAAACTGCTGTGTACCTCATGGATCAGACTGCCGACACCGTTGACCGCGCCTCCAGCCGAGCCTCGGAGATGGCCGAAGATGCCCGCGAAGCGTTTTACCCGCGGGAAGATCACACTATGCGTAATTTCTTCGCTTTCGCTGCCGGCATTGGCGTGGGCATTGCAACCGGCATGTTGCTCGCGCCCTCCAGTGGAACCGAACTGCGTAATAACATCAGCGACAAAGTGCAGGAAATTACCAACAGAGTCGCGAATCGCGCTGATGCCTATTCCACCGACACCGAAGGTGGAATTTAGACCTGCTGTTTTGTCCGGTTAGCAACACGTACCGGAGCCAGCAGTGGATCTTGAGCACAAGGAGCTCTCATGCGCCTTTGTAAGTATTTCCTCGCTCTGGCTGTAGGATTCTCCGCAGCCAGTTTCTCGTTTGCCGCGAACCCACAAGATACGCAAAGTCCCAAGCAGGACATGAAGGACGCGGGTCACGCTACCAAGAACGCCGCCAAAGATACCGGTCACGCCACCAAGAGCATGGCGAAAAGGACCGGACACGCCACCAAGAGAACCAGCAAAAGCGCCGCCCACAAGACCGCTCGCAAGACTCGCCAGGGTGCCGAGAAAGTCGAAGATAAAACTCGATAGCCGCAGCAAAATAATCGCGGTTGAACCAAAATATTGCGGTCATTACTCTCGCCTGTTTTTTGCACACACAATCCTCTTCAACATGGATTTAACAAGAATGTGACTCGTCCGTGACAAGCCCCTCCGCTGCCAAAGTTACTTTACCCAAAGTAGATTCACGAATCGCCATCCTGAGCATGAATGACCTTCAGTTGCCAACAAAGTTTCAGGCGGCGCGCTTCGGAGATTTTTCTCTGGATCTTCAGCGGATGGAACTCCGCCGCGCTAATCAGACGGTTGAATTATCCCTGCGGGAATTCAAGGTTCTGAAGTTTATGGTGATGCATCCGCGCATCGTTCTCTCGCGCCAGAAACTCATCAGCTCTGCGTGGCCGAGGCGCAGGCGTGCCACATACCGGACCGTCGATAATTGCATTGCCAAACTTCGACAAAAGATTGAAAGCAATCCCGGCTGCCCGCTCCTCATCCGCACTATCCATGGTGTGGGCTACAAGTTCGTGCCATTCGAGAACCCGCAACTGTCTCACCACATCCTGATCTGAAAAGCGATTCAGCAGGATCCCGGGATTATTTGCGCAAGACCGAGCTCGAACGGACTGCAAACACCTGGAACTCCCGTCCCTATAAACCTTGTCTGCCAGCGAGCAAGGGGTACAATGCGTGTTCCCGCGAAAGGAGCACTCACATGAAGCTTGCCCAAGCGATTCTAATTTCCGTTCTCCTCTGCTTTGTCTGTCAGGCCCAAACCCAGCAACCGCCCGCCACACTGCGCAGCACGCTTCTCCACGAACTCCGCACCTCGCACAGCCAGGCAGACTGGTTTGCGCCGATCAGCGCCGCGGTCGACGGACTCACGGCAGAGCAAGCCAAATGGCAACCGCCCGCCGGCGCCCACTCCTCCGGGCAGCTCACTTATCATCTACTGTTCTGGAATCGCCGAACTCTGGAAAAGCTGCAAGGCAAACCTGAAGCAAAGTTCAGCGGCAACAACGACGAAACGTTCAACAACTTCGACGACAAGCAGTGGGCCGACACAGTAAAGCAACTCGACCAGGTCATGACCGACTTCGAAAAGCTGGTCGAGTCCGCCGACGACAAGAAACTCGCCGAAATCGCCCCCATCGTCGCCAACATCTGCACCCATAACGCCTACCATACCGGCCAAATCGTCTACGCCCGCAAACTGCAGGGCTCCTGGAACCCGGAAAAAGGCGTCAAGTAAATATCCGCGCGCAATGCTGTCTACAACTAGGACCTATTTTCCGGCCGAATGATGGTCATAGCTGATCGCGCGCGTAATCTTCCAGGTCCCGTCCTTGTACTGCCACAAATGAATGAATTGTCCTTCCCCTACGCCTTCAGTATCTTCATGTCCCGGATGATGGAACCGGTGCACCCCGGTCTCCAGCATGCCATAACCCTTCATATAAAAAACTTTCAGCGATCCCGGGACCAGCTCTCTCGTGGTCTTCGCGCAAATGTTCTTTTTGACGCTGTCAGTCAAAGCCGTCTGCCCCAGAGTGACCCCGCCCTGATCATGATAAAACTCCACATCATTTATAAAGAAAGAGGCAAACTTCTCCAGATCGCACTTGTTGTAGGAATCGAACAGCGCTGTATCCAGCGCCGCCCCCGCGCGGTCTAGTTCCTGCTGGTTCTGAATCTTGTCCAGCGGAGCCACGCTCTGCGCCCCAGATGGAGCGATAAAAAACGCGAACGCTAACAATGCAAGCAAAACGACAGCGCCACTCGGACCTTTGTTCATAACACCTCACTAGATCGGGGATGATGATGCTGAAGGTAGTACGGCAAAGGTGCCGAAAAGTTCCGTGGCCCAGTATCTTTGCGTGAACGTAGCCGTCACGCAGCAGCCGAGATAGCTGCATACCGCTCGGGGGAGACAGTGACGATCATGGCAGCGCCTACTTCCGCCCAATCGCCATAATGTGAGAACTCGCTCCTAAAATGGACGGCTCGCGCTC
>DATBVH010000018.1:0-3794 GCA_036515395.1 Candidatus Angelobacter sp. | reverse complement strand
ATCTTGGTGATGTCCATGTAAACGATGCGGCCAGCCCCAATATTCAGGTGCCCAACTTCGCTGTTGCCCATCTGCCCTTGCGGCAGGCCGACAAAGCGTCCGCTGGTGTGGATGAGGGTATTGGGATATTCAGTGAGCAGGCGGTCATAGTTGGGTTTGCGCGCCAGAGCAATAGCATTGGCTTTGGAAGGTGGCGCATAACCCCAACCATCGAGAATGATAAGAACAAGAGGACGGTTCATAAAGCGACAGAGAATTCTAAATGAAGAACCTCACCGCTGATAAACGCTGATGACACTGATAAAGAATCTTCACCGCGGAGACACGGAGACACGGAGAAAAGCAACCAAAACTTGAAACGCAAAGGGACGAAGGAAGCAGAGGAAAAATTCTTACCACGGATAAACGGGATAACACGGATCAATAAGGATTGCCAAGATCACCGGAATTGCCAAATCGCCGAAAGTTGACCCCCAACTTAGATACGATGGGAATTTATCTTTGGCGAGATTGTCAAATCAAGAACTTGCGAGGTGATAGCATAGGCCGCGGGCAAATCGAGAGGACTCATGAAGATAAAAAATCTGATTGCGTTTTTGGTTTTAGCGACGAGTATTTTGCAAGTCGCGGCAGGCGAGGTGCAGAGTAAGAGCGCGACGGAAACGAAAGACACGCAGAGCAAAGGCGCACAGAGCAAGGACCCGGGCAAAAAAGACGCATCAACGCCTCCGCAGGACGCAGCCAAGGACACGGCAGAAAAGCCGGAGATCCATGAATTTGTCATCGCGAACTTTAAGACGGAAAGCGGCGTTACGTTGCCACAGGCGCGAGTGGTTTATGGAACCTATGGCCATCTGAACGCAGCGCGGGACAATGTGGTGCTTCTACCATCGCACTACATGGCGGATTGCCACGGTTATGAATGGCTGATCGGCCCTAATCGCGCGCTGGATACGTCTAAGCTCTTCTTAGTAGCGACGGAGCTCTTTGGCAATGGCCACTCGTCTTCGCCCAGCAACACGCCGGAGCCTTTTCATGGTCCGCGTTTTCCGCTAACGACGATTCGCGACAATGTGGAGGCGGTGCATCGGTTGCTAACAGAAGAACTGAAGGTCAAACATCTGCGTGCCATTGTCGGCTTCTCCATGGGGGCGCAGCAGGCGTTCCAATGGGCTGTGAGCTATCCTGATTTTGCGGACAAGATTGTGGCTACGGCAGGTACGGCAAAAACATATCCGCATGGCGTGGTGCGGCTGGAAGGGCAGATTGCCGCGCTTACCGCTGACGCGGCATTTCAGAATGGCGATTACACTTCGCCGCCAACCAAAGGCCTGGAGGCTTTTGCCACAGTGTGGACGGCGTGGCTGTTCTCGCAGGAGTGGTGGCGCAGAGAGTTGTGGAAGGCTTCATCGCCGCCGGGAACCACGTTTGAGCAGACACTGCATGAGTTTCGCACGAACTTTATTCCCGGCGCGGACGCGAACAACCTGATTCTGCAATGTCGCACATGGGAGAAGCATGACGTGGGCGCCACTCCGGACTTCAATGGCGATGTGGAGAAAGCGCTGCGGTCCATCAAGGCGCCGTTTCTTTATATGCCGTCAGAAACCGATCTTTATTTTCCCATCGGCGATGCACGATATGAAGCGGCGATGATGAGCACGGTAACGCTCACGCCAATTCCCTCATTGTGGGGCCATACGGCCGGCGCGGGGCCGAACCCGGAAGACTTGAAATTTCTGAATGAGAAGATTGGAAGGTTTTTGGGAAGGTAGGGTTGAATCTTAAAGGGGTGCTGGAAAAAACCTTACCACGGATCAACACGGATTGCGCGGATCGAACAAGAAGGTTGCGAGCTGGGATGATCGCTCTCCAACTGCGGCAAGCGTTCCTAAGCTGAGCAACTGAGATTCGTCGCAGGCTCAGCGAAGAGAGAAATTGCAGACGCTGAGCGTTGCTCCAGCGGGAGCGTTCACTATCTGTCCCCAGCCGCCCAGAGTCGTTGCTCCGCGTTGGTCGGAAGGAACCTGAAGATCGGTTGCCAATGGGATTTCGGCCTTGCCGGGGGGTGTGACAAACAGGGAATAAGTGGTTGCCGGCAGATTTTCTACCAGTCGGAACTGCAACGTTTCACCGGCAGCGTATTGAACAGTCGATGAAGTAAATGATTCGCCATCGCGAACCTGGATCACACCGGCTGGGCTGAATTGGATCAAGCTGCTCAAGGCGGGCTGCTGGTGGCTGGAAGCGGGCGCAAAGAAGCCTAGTGTGGCGTCCATGGCTGATGAAGATGGCGTCACGGAAAAGGTCGCGGTGAAGCCGGTTGTCGGCGACACGGGAAAACTCACGCGTTGGGCATTGGCGCCTGGCGGCGTGCTTACGCACCCAGGTTGAGCAACAGCGCTTTCGGCGGAAATGAGCGCACCGGCCGGTGATGCAGCGCTCACGATAGAGGCATTCAGGGAAACCTGCTGGGAAATATTGTTGGGGACGTCTGAAGCCGTAACGGTGATGGCAACATTGCCAGCGGGAGTGGCGTTGTTGGTCGTTATCGTCAAAACCGCGGAGCCGGAGCCTCCGGTGATGGAATTATTATCAAAGCTGGAAACAATGTTTGAATTTGCCGTTGAGGAACTGAGCGACACGGTCCCTGTAAAGCCGTTCACCGCCTGCACTGTAATCTGGAACGTGGCGGATGAGCCTGCGGTAACCGACTGGGAGGTGGGATTCGCTGACAAATTGAATTCCGAGTTGCTGCCGCCACCACCGCTAGAGTTCACGTTCCGGCGCGGCGATATAACGCAGCCGTTTGTAATGATTAATACACTTGCCAGCAACAATCCCAACTTACGCATGAGAGAACTCTTTCCTCGGCCGGTTCCCAATAGAAATGTGAGTAATACATTGGATTATCTTTAAGGATTAGATGTTTGCTAGGAAAGCGTAAACAGTTGGTAAAGAGTTGAGCTATTTATAAAACTGAGTGAAGTCTGCTGCCCGTTCAGCAGGCGGATGGCCATGCGATAGATAAATTTAACAGAGAGCAAAAGGAGAATAGCGTATGTTCCCTCAACTTGCCAGATTTGAAGATATTGCCATTTTGCTCTTACGGCTGATGGTGGGAATCGTATTTGCCAGCAGCGGCTGGAGCCATTTGAAAGATCCGGAAGGTCGTAGCAAAAGCATCGGCATGAGCAAGGGCTTTACGGTTTTTCTTGGAGCGGCAGAGCTTGCCGGCGCGCTGGGCGTAATCTTCGGCGTGCTGACGCAGCTTGCCGCCGCAGGATTGATCCTGCTGATGCTGGGCGCCATCCAGAAAAAGATCTTTATATGGAAGACAGGTTTTTGGGGCAAGCACGGCACTGACGGCTGGCATTACGACTTGATGCTGGTCGTGATGAATCTAGCCATCCTAACGACGAACGGAGGAAAATTTGTGCTGTGGATGTAGCGCTGGACGCGATTGCGCCAACGCGCCATGATCGAGCTATTTAAGCTTTACCAGTCCCACCACGTCTCCGCCGTTCGCATCCACGGCATGGACCCATACGTTATTAAATCCATCTTTCAATTCCGGATATTGGGCGATCATAGCATTGGCTAGATTACGGGCGTCGGCCTGCGTGCCGTTGAAATCGGCGGTGCTGGGGACGGAATATTTCATCGTGAGATCAAAGTTCTTGCCATCGCGGAAGTAGCTCATGTCCGTAATGTTGTAGGTCTTGCCACCGGCGGTAAAGGCCACCGGCTTGCCGCCCACGGGTACATCTTTTGGCTGGACGCTGTTAGTTTCG
>DATBVH010000017.1:0-2370 GCA_036515395.1 Candidatus Angelobacter sp. | reverse complement strand
AAGTACGGCAAAGTGGATGGCGAGCGCACAATTGAAGACATCAAGAAGCGCCGCACTGATCGCTGGAACTTCCTGTTCATTGCTGGAATGTGGTTCCAGGACCTCTATAACTACGATTTCCGCCGTACCGAGCAGTGCATTATCCCTTACGCCACGCAGGAAGGCGAGATCAGCTTCTGCGCGTACAACACCGGCGTGGGCTGGCGCAACATCATTGAAAAGATGCACATGACGGCAACGCTCACCAAGTGGTATGAAGAGCATGGTCGCCATGAAATCTTCGCCGGCGGCAAGGCAGTTGGCTTGAACCAGAGCGCGCACAAGCTCAACCTGAATGAAGAGCACGTGCATGCAGGACGCAATACCACGCTCGACGATCTTGGTATCGCCAAGACCGCCCGTGAGGAAAAGACACGCGCCCGCGATCAAAAGCTCAAAAAGAGCGCCGAAGACGCACGCATGGAAGCGCTCTATCGCGAGCACATCCTGAAAGAGCCCAAGCCGGAACCGCAGGGCGGGTTCATTCCGTTGGGTGCCATTGCTCCCGCTGCTCCGAAAGAAGAAGTGCAGCAGGAAAAGAAGGAAGAAGTTTTCGGCGATTAGCCAAACTTAACCACAAGGACACGAAGGGCACAAAGGGATTTTCCTTGTGCCCTTTTGTTATGCTTTTATCGATTGTGAGCCGTTTTTATGCAGGGTAGTTCGACGATTGTGAAGGGACATCTAGCTTCGTGGTTCTTCGTGTCCTTTGTGGTTGCAATTAGTATTTTGCTCTCTGGTTGCGCCGGAGAGCCCAAGCATCCCACGTGGACGAACGCTACCGGGGCGGAACAATACGAGCGCCGGATGTGGAAGTCCATCCAGGGGAAAGATTGGGCCAATGTTGAACGCCATCTTTCCGGCACATTCGTCGGCGTGACTGCCGATGGAGCAATGTTCGACCGCGCTGGATGGCTGGAACAATGGAAGAACGCGCAGGTGCGAGAGTTCTCTATAGGCGAAGTACAGGTCAACCCTGAAGGCCCCGACATGAAAGTTACCTACATCTTTCATATTCAGACATCCACTCCAGCGCCGGCGTTGCCAGAGGGATTTCGTGTGATGTCAGTCTGGCAGGAGATCAAGGGCCGCTGGACGCTTTCTGCAACATCTATTACCGCAATCCAAAGCCACTAGTCACTGCTCACAAGCCGCCGTATAAGAGCCGTCATTTGCGACCCCACACCCGTTTGCATCCGGTCATTTTGCCGGGTGGTTCAAGAAAATCTCTGATTTTTAATACTCGACAATAAATTGCACACTCTTGGCGGCGATTCGTCGCACAATGCGGCATTCTGCCGTACGTGCCATAAAGGCTTGCATTCATTAGAGCAACGCCACTTCCAAAAGGGAATCGTGCGGGGGGAACGCAAGTACAGGGCCAACTTTAGGTTACTAAAGTTGAGATCGTGCTGACGCGATTAGTACCTACGTCACCTTTTAGTCCGGTGGCTTAACGGCTAGATTTGGAAGGCCGCTCATTGTCGGCGGCTGCAGCCGTATTTCACTTGGGCGGTCTGAAAACATTATGTCATTCAACTATCGAGACAAAAAATACGATGCGCCTGCTCTGGGCAACCGCGAGTCAGGATTTTCCATGGTGGAATTGATGATTGTTTGCGTGATCATGGTCCTGATTGCGGGCCTGGCGATCCCAAATATTTACCGTGCGTTTAGGAATTATCAGCTCGATTCGGCAGGGCATTCTGTGGCCAGCCTATTGCAACAAGCCAGAATGCAGGCTGTAAAGACGAACCTGCCCGCCTATGCCAATTTTGCGAATGGCACATCCGTGAACATGGCATTTGTTACCGACGATCCGGCAAATACGACGTATACCGCCGGTAATCCAGAAGTTCAGATATCACCGGCAGTTACGTTTCAGACGGCGCCGCCTGATCACGGGCAACTGGATGCTTATTTGAACAATACTAGTCCGCAGGTGGGAGTGAGTATCGGCTTTAATGCCCGTGGCGTGCCTTGTGTTGAAAGCGGCGGCAATCCCACGGTTTGTCTGGCAACAACAACACCGGTGGCGTTTGAATGGTTTATGCAAAGCGCGGGAGGCTGGGAAGCCGTAACGGTGACGCCGTCCGGCCGAATCAAGAGCTGGAGACTTTCCAAACAGACCGGCGGGACCAGTGCGTGCGGCTATGCCGCCTGCTGGATATAGCGAGAATTTATGAAACAGAAAAAAAGAAATTCGCGCAAGAATGCCAAGGGGTTCACCCTGGTGGAATTATTGGTCGCCATGGTTGTTTTGACCATTGGCGTCCTCGGCGGAATGGTCATGATCCTGCTGGGAATGACGCGGGACAACACGAGCCGGAT
>DATBVH010000016.1:0-3642 GCA_036515395.1 Candidatus Angelobacter sp. | reverse complement strand
GCCCGGCAGACGCTCTACAACCCCGCCTGCAGTATTGGATACCGCAGCGTCGGTCAATTCTGCGCCGCTGTGGCATCTGGTGCAGTTGCCCTTGCCACTAAAGGCATTCATTCCCTGTTGTTCCAGTGACGTGAGGGCGCTGTGGTTTCCGTCCATGAATTGATCGAAGCGCGAATTGTCTGAGACCAGCGTAGCTTCGTACATCTGGATGGCAACGCCCCAGAACATGGAGAAGTTGTATTCCATCATGGAATACTCATTCGTGTTCAGTGGTGAGCCGGTATGTAAAAAGTTGCTGTCAGCATCTACCACCGCGCTGGAATTCCACCATTGCGGCTGAAACGCAGCCTGGATCATGTTCACATAATTAGAAGTCAGGCCATTCGCCGGCGAAGCGCTCAACCCGCCGAGCACGCTGTCATTCTTTGAAACCAGCTGCTTTGCCAGCGGTGAAAGCGTGAGCATCTTCTTGCCCATTTTCACAAAAGGCCTTCCAGTGGCGGACATCTCAACGTCGCTGCCCGGAGGTCCAACGGCCTGCGAAGCCAGAGCGGAGTTCGAGAGCCGGAAATTCACCGAGTCGATACCGTGCGGACCTGAAGCATTGACCTGGAGCAACTGGGCATGCGGATCGCCCGTACCAAAGGGGTTCACGCCATTGAAGATGTTTTGCGCGCGGCCGTCCCAGAAATTACGGTAATTAAAAACGGCGTTGATCACTGAAGGCGCATTGCGCGGGGTACTGCGCCGTACGTTGATCGATCCGCCGCTTCCATCTGGGGTGCTGAAGACAGGATCCACGACTGAGGTTTCGTTTTCAGAAGCCTGCGCCAGAATCACGTCATTGAAGTTGAAGCGGAATACGCCCTGCGAGCCAACAATATTGTTGTTCTCAGAAAGCACTGTCGACGCCTGATTGTTTACGTCGGCCAGCCGATGCAGCGGGAAGTCGCTGACGCTGAGTTGGTGGTTTGCGCCGAACCCAGGCTTGAATGTGGTGGAGTCTGCCGCAGAGTTACCGTTTCCATCTACGCGGCGAAGGCCCGGATCAGTTTGGTTGAACGAGCGGCTATCTGCGCCCGCATTGTAATGACAGGTAGCGCACGCCGTGTTGCCGTCGCTGCCAAATTGCATCTCCCAGAAAAATGCTTTGCCGAGCGCGATTGCCGCAGAACTGTTTTGCACCACACCGCTTAATTCAGCAGCTGTGGGCCCGGGGATGGCAACGGTTTTAAGTGATGCAAGATTGCGTGCACCAGCGCCGCCTGTACCCGTAGCCCCAGTTCCTCCCGTTGTTCCACTGGTCCCGGAGGCTTGCGTTCCACCGGAGCCCGAGTCACTGGCATAAAGTTGGTTGAAATTGAGCGTCAGCACCATGTAACACGCGAAGACCGCGACAATTTTTTTTGATTTACTTTGGGGACTCATTGAATACTCCTGTCCTGGAATAAAAAATGCCAGCCGGAGAGCACGGATATTCGTTCTCCGGCCAGCGAAAGCATTCATCGCGCAGCTATGAGCAATGAATTTGCTCAGGAATATTGCATTCGCAATGCCAATTCCAAGCGCAAATATTTGCATGCTGACATCCCGATCAAGGCTTATGCAGACCTTTGTTATCTGCAACTTGCGATGAGGGGGCCGGTTACACAAACTCATCTGCTCGCTATACAAGGCGTGAGGGGAAATGCTTTTCCCGTGATGCGCGGGAACATCTTTTCCCCCTTCGATGAAATGACGAGTGGACGAGTTCCAACGCGAGCTCAACAAACTTAAAAGTGTGATGATTTATTTTGAAACAGCAAAAGCTGACGTCAAGTTGTGATTAAACTTTTGACGCCACATGCGAGCCGCTCGAAGTGGGTGACTACCTTACTGAACTCGCTCTGAACTCACTGTCCTCAGGCATTGCTGGCGCTCGCCGAGGATAACAACCGTGTATGGTCCGGAACTTCCGGTGGAGAAATATGGTATTGCTTGATTTTGTAACGTAGCGCCTTGCAACTAATTTTCAACCGCAGAGCCGCAAGCTTACGATTCCATTTGGTTGCTGCCAAAGCTTCTTCTATGACCTTAACCTCTGCCGAATGCTTCAGGTCTTTCATCATTGATTTCAGTCCCGCTGTGCCATTTTGCTGGCTTTCAACCTGAATAGCTTCCGGAAATGTTTCCAGGTCGGCGCCGTTCTTTTCTTCCAACTCGGCGATGGCTTGTTCCTCGTCCTGGAACACTACATAGCGTTTCACGAAATTACCCAACTCGCGCAGATTACCCGGCCAGCGGTATTGCAGACAGGCCTGAATCAGCCTGGGAGAAAGCTCTGGCAGGGGCCGACAGCTCTTACTCGAAAAATCTGCCAGGAAATGACGCATCAAGTGCTCAATCTCTTCCCGGCGTTCGCGCAAAGGAGGAATACGAATGGTGAATGCATTCAAGCGGTAGAAAAGGTCCTGACGAAATGATCCGTCTTTAATTGCTTCCTCGATATCGATGTTAGTGGCTGCAAGCAAACGGAAATCGGCTGTAAGTGTGGAGCGGCCGCCCAGCCGGGAAAATTGGCCATCCTGCAGAACGTGCAACAACTTTGCCTGCAGCTGCGGGCTCATCTCGCCGATTTCATCCAGAAGAATAGTGCCGTGATCGCAAAGCTCAAATTTGCCTGGCTTGGTTTTTGTAGCGCCAGTGAACGCGCCAGCCTCATAGCCAAAAAGCTCGCTCTCCAGAAGGTCGGCGGGTATTGCGGCGCAGTTTACTTTCACTGATGGCTTGTCAGCCCGCGGTGAAAGCTTGTGCAGCAGACGCGCCACTACTTCCTTTCCCACACCACTTTCGCCCAACAGCAAAACCGGTATGTCTACTTTTGCAAGCTGGGCAATCTGAGAGCGTATCTTCCTCATGACAGGACTGCCAGCCACGAAAAATATGTCGCCATCAATCGGCTCGCAATCACTCCCGTCTGATTTGTTACAGCTGGGCTTCGACGGAAGCCACCGGTCCATCATTTCTTGCAGGTCAGATTTGTAAACAGGTTTGACGATGTAATCCAGTGCTCCGCGGCGCATGGCTTCAACCACCATGCTGGGGCTGGTGATGCATGAGAGCACCACGATTTTCTGTTCTGGCCGTGCCTGCCGGCAGGCTTCAATGGTGCGCAAGCCATCCATTTGCGGCATGGACATGTCCAGCAGGATCAGGTCGGGCCTGGCGCCATCCTGAAGCCGTCCAACCGCTTCCATGCCGCGAGATACGGTTTCCACCCGATAGTTGGCCATTTCCAGCAGCCCTTTGGTGTAGCGAAGCATGCTGGGATCATCGTCAACAACAAGAATGCTTTCTTTGCCGGAAGTCAAAGAAGAGCTGTTCATCAATTGTTCTCTTTTCTTGATTAGACTTGTACCAATACCGCAATCCTTTACCGCCCCAGCATCCTTCCGGGTTTAAGTGCCAGTAAATTCCAGCAGAGTTGTTGCCACCGCGCCACTGGTTGCGTCTGTATTGTCTTGACGCAACTGCAGATGGCGCAGCTTGATTTTGGGAGCATGCCCGGTCTTTGACTTCACCTTATATAACTGGTTCATGTACTCTAGGACATGTCCCTTAGGAAAGTAAAAGAAAATTTTTGAATTTCTAATAAATCAAACC
>DATBVH010000015.1:0-6909 GCA_036515395.1 Candidatus Angelobacter sp. | reverse complement strand
ATTTGCGCGCGCCACCAGATCACGCCGGGGCTGGGCAGCTCCGGTTGATGGTCAGCCGCCATTTTCTTGATAAGAGAATCGAACTCAAAGTCGTTATTCATGGGAACCTCTAAAGCCGGCCTTCTCCAGCAGCTCTTTCGCCCGTTCCCGCGCGCGGAAGACCATCACGCGCACGCTCTTTTCTTTCACGCCGAGTATAGCCCCAATTTCCTTGTGGCTCATCTCCTCAACGTGCGCCAGCCACAGTATGGCCCGCTCCTGCGCGCTCAGGTGGTCAAATATTGATGCCATATCCATCGGCAAATTGAACTTCTGGTGGACATGCTCGGTGAAGTCGCTCATCTCCCACAATTTTTGTTCCCGCTTCAGCTTGCGCCACCGATCGCGCAGCAGGTTAGTTGCGGTCTTGTAGAGATAGCCCTTGCGCGGCAGGTCGTCCATTGCCGGCGCATTCAGCATGCGGATATATGTCTCCTGCAGGATTTCATCGGCCGTGGCGGAATCGCCGGACAACCGGCAGAGATAGCCATGCAGTGTGCGCGCCGTGCGCGCATAGAAAGCCTCGAAATCGGCATAGCCGGTCTGCTCGGCGTGCTGTATACGCGTCTCAGTCATGGCTGTATGCCGTGCTGTGTATGCCGCAAACAACGTTTAGTCCTTCCCTGCCGATCGAATCTCTGCCGACTTCATTCTTCTGTAAAGCAGATACGAAATCGCAGCTGAAATCAGAAATCCAGCTCCCACACACGTAGAAAACATTCCCATTGTGTCCAGAAGCCAGATGTTGTGCCGCTGTCCTGAGGCCACCAGCGCTGCACCGGCGAAGAGCAAAACAATCCCGACCTTTATTGCATTCGTGATGGAGTTGATCGGGCCAGTTACTTCGTCAGTAAAATTCAACACATATTTCTGGCCCGCTGGCGACTGCATGAACTCGGCAAAGTCGTGCGCGGAAGAAAATTTCTCCAGCAGCGCTTTCTGCATGTCGGATCTCTGCTTGCGGCGGACCATAGAAGCACCCAGGTATGCGACCCATCCGAATAGACTAAACATCGCCAAGAGTACGAACCATTCTTTCAATTGTCCTTGCGTCATCGGATCCATGAATCAAATCCTCCAGCATAGGAACGCCCGGGCGCAGCCCAAGGTTAACAGTAGTTGAAACTAATCCTGCCGCTGCACGTCCAAAGGAAAAGAGTAGGATGAGGGAGGAATTTCCCATGCATAGAGGTTCAAAATCGGTTCAGCTGCTCGTGGCCGCAGTTTTATGCATCTTTGGTAGAAACCTATTCTCCCAGACTTCTTCTTCAACAGCTTCACCAACGCAAGGCAATAGCGCCAAGCCGCCTTTCACACTCAAGACCGCAACCCATTTGGTCTTAGTCGATGTGGTTGTTACCGATGGGAAGGGCAAGCCGGTTACCGGCTTAAAAGCCGAGGATTTCGCGGTAACCGAGGACGGGCATCCCCAGACCGTCCGCAGTTTCAGCTTCCAGCAACCCGCCATCTCAAGCGACCTTCCGCAACCTGCATCCGCGGCTTTGCCGCCTGGAGTGGTCACTAATATCCCTCAATACAAGCAGGGCGACATCTGGAATGTGATTGTCCTGGATGCGCTCAACAGTCCGATGCTTGACCAGAGCAGCACCCGGCAACAACTGTTGAAGGTGATTGACCGCATTCCCAACGAGCCGGCTGCTATTTACATTCTCAGCGATCGACTGCGACTGTTACAAGACTTCAGCACTGACCCGGTGGCTCTCAAACGTGTGATTGCGGGACTAAATAATAAAGGTTCAGCCTTGGTCGATAACGCTAAAGGCGGTCATGAAGCCGAGCGCTACAGCCCAATATTTTGGGCGGCAATTCCCGAAAGCGCCAGGCAGGCCATACTTCGCTATGAGTCAGAAGGTACCGCCTCGCATACGCGCAACCGCCTGCAAATCACGCTGGACGCCCTAACTGCGCTCGCACAAAATCTGAAGTCTCTGCCCGGACGCAAGAACCTGATCTGGGTTTCAGAAGGCTTCCCGTTCAGCATTGAGCCGGGCGCCACCGTGGATGCCCGGGAGAGTGTCACCCACAGAAATTACACCGTCTCCATCAGCTCAACCGCAAACGCGCTTTTCGATTCCCAGATCGCCATCTATCCCATAGATTCGCGCGGCATCGTCACGTCAGACGTGTATGACCCCGCCAGCCGTGGCTACGATCCGATAGGGCGAGGTCAATCCGAGATCGGCCTGACCTCGACCGTAAGCGAGGAAAACAATAATCTGAATGCGGTCCACTCATCAATGCAGGAGATTGCGGAGCGCACCGGAGGCAGGGCCTTCTACAACCGAAATGAGATTGGTGACCCGATCATTGAAAGTATGGACGACGGGACCACGTATTACACGCTGGCTTATTCTCCCGATAATCGCAACTGGGACGGGAAATTCCGGCGCATCAGCGTAAAGAGCAAACGCCCCGGCCTGAAGCTTCGCTACCGCCTGGGATATTTTGCTATCCCACCCGGAACCAGCCGCAGCCCGCAAGAACAGGCCGCAGCCTTCGCACAAGCCATGGACATCAGTTCGCCCATCTCGACGGCCATCCTTTTCCAGGCGCGAGTTATCCTGCCATCCGAGAAAACAAAAAATCATGTCGTAGTGAATTATTTAATTCCGGCTGCCGGGCTTTCCTTTGAAGATGGCGACGATAAGCTAAAGCATGCCGGCGTAAATTGCTCGGTAGAAGTATTCTCGAGCAATGGCGAGATGCTGAAGAAAGATGGCACCAACCTGACTGCCGCTTTACACCCAGATGTTTATGAAAAAGTCGTGCGGGAGGGATTCCCCTGTCAGGAAAAACTAGCGCTCTCACCCGGTGAATTCATCTTACGTCTGGGTGTTCGCGACAACGCCACAGGGATGATTGGCACAGTTGATACCAAACTCACCATTGCTTCCGAGATACCGCAACAGGAAAAGCAGTGACGAATGTACGTTATATAGCCGCTGACAAGATCCGCGCCTGCATGCTGGTGAGGACCGCTTGATAAGTGTCTACCGCCCACTGTAAGCGCAGCTGCTCATCTGATCCGTTCAGGGCATTTGCCGCCATTCGACAATAAGCCAGCCGAAAAACCACATACGCTTTGATGAAGTCATCAATTCTGGTATTGGCATCGTCTCCACTGGCGCGGCAATAGAGATTGAGGAACTCCGTCCTCTGCGGTTCATTCATTTTCCATTCGACAATCGCGCCGGCCAGGTCCCATGCAATGTCTGTTGGTCCCGGAAAGAAATGATCGTCGCCATGGCTGCCGGAATCGGTCTTGAGCAACTTACTTTCGTTGCTCAAAATCCATTCGTGCGGCTGCATTCTTCCGTCGGCAATCACCGGCCGTTCCAGATGAAGATCGACCGGCAGGTCGAACCCAAGTTCCCGAAGATTGTGCTCCGCCATGTTTTGCAGAGCGTCAAGGTTAGATAATTCAACCGCGAATGCCCGCACGCGAAAAGCGCAGTACTCTGCAAGTCGCGTCAGGATCTGCGAAGACAACTCAAGCAAAGGCCGGCCTTCAATCCAGGGATACGAAATAAATCCGTCGCTTTCCTCGTGCGGCATCAGTCCAAAACCAGCTGCAGCAACTCTCCGTTCGCGCTCCAGGACCGCGGCGCCATAATGGCCTAATCCTGCGAACTTGAAAAAACTGCGCTCACCTTGATCGGCCGACGAAAGATACTTAAGCCGCTCCAAGCTGGTCCATGCAGCAGGCCATTCAGACCTGTTCTTGAACACTCGGCTCCGCCACTGCCCACCGCCGATGAACTCAACTGCCTCTGCCGGCCGGCGCGCCTCCGCAGCCACTGGTATACAACGAAACCGCTGCCATCGCTCCGACGCATTCTCTGCGCACAGCGCCTCGATGTTTGGCGCATGGCTGCTGATAAGTATGATTTTTTCAACCGGCGCTCCCGCTCGCTCCAGCGCCTCTGCCGTAGCTAGAAAAGACGATCCGCTCAATCCCGGCCCTTCATCCACTACAACGAAGCTTGCACTTAACGATAACGCTCTACGCACCGCAGCCATCTGCTCAGTGGTGAACTCGACTGTGCGATTGTAAGGATGTCCCTGCGGACGAACGGTAATTCTGTCGGCCGAAATCCCGCGCTCGCGCGCCGCCGCAGCAGCAACCGCGCTCAGCGTGGTACCGATGCTCCTGATGCCAACAACAAGCACGTGTTCGCATGCAGGGATTTGTCGCATCACATTCGCATAAGAAAGAGGATGAAGTGTGTAGTAAGCGAATCCTTCAGGAGTGGAAATGCTGAGTTGTTCAAGTGCAGGCAGTGCCCGCGCAGCATTGATCAGGAAATCTAAATCACGTCGCGGGCTTTCGCTGTTAACGGACGCGACTCTTTCGCCCGCTAACAGCGCATGGGCAATGTCACTGGTGAGCAACTCACAAAAGCGAGCTGCTTGCGGATCACTATCCGCGGTGCCGCACTCGAGCTCACCTGCCAGCAACAGAGCAGCCAGCAACGGTCGACGCGAAAAATGGCTGCGCAATTGCTCCAGTTGAGCAATGAGTGCCGCCTTTAGTTCTTTCCCGCTCGCGCGCCGCCGGCCTTCACGAAAGACCAGCAGATTCAAACCGCTCATGGATGCTCGTCAAGCTGCTGTTCGTACTCGTTCAGGCTACTTTCTTGGCTGTTCTGCGTACCGCGCGCGGCGATCGCGCCACATCGCCCTCTTTATCCACGAAGTAAAGATACTGGTTGTCTCGCTCAATTGCGTTCGGCACCAGCACCTCGGTTTCACCTTCGCCGGATTTGGATTTGCGGCTTACGTTCCCATTGCCGTCAACAAAGTACAAATACTTCTTGTAGTCCCGTTCAAGATGAAGTTCTTTGACCTTTTCTGCCATATCCTGTTGGAATGCAAATAAGGCTCTCCGGATGCCACAACCTTAATGTTTAGATTTTCCTTTGCTGCTGCTCCTGGTTCCCTTACGATGGCGCGGCGCCGGTGGTTCTTCTCCGGGGGCCAAAACCCGATGCACCAGCGGCGGATTAAATTTGTAAGTACGTTCATGTACCGTGCCGGAATCGTCTTTCACCCTGAGCACAAATGTGCGCAAATTCCCTTCTTTTTCAAACTCCTGCCGCCCCAGCGTCACCGGCAGCACACCAGCTAGCTCCCGCTCTCGATACGCCGTTTCATAGCGATGCTTGCGGGCGTTCCAGGTAAAGACTCGCGCCTGGCTGAAATCGTATGGCAGGCCCTCTTTTTCAGTGAATAGCACCAGGTACTCTGGAATTTTTTTATCTCCATCCTGGACCTCGTCCAGTTGATAGGCCGCCACAATGCGCTGCCCTTCAGAATATTGCGCGATCTCCTCAGGCACTTGCAGGTAAAGCGTTCTGCCCAGCACCCATCCCACACGCAATTGCGTGTCGCGCACCAGCCACCAGTCTTCGCGGACGGCCGGCGGCGCAGCGTTGTCACTCTTTACCTTCTCTTCATCCGGTGCTTCGTCTGCATCTTTTTCCTTCTCCTCCTTCAATTGCAGCGGCGGCGCATTGCGGTCCACCGGCTGCCGCTGCAACATATCTACCTTCTGTTTCTCATTCAGCAGATAAAGGTAGGCGGTCTTTCTTCCCGGCAGCACGTGGACCTTGACTTGCTCTTCCGTGGTCGCAGTAGCCTGCGCGGGAGCGGATTTATATTGTTCCGCCAACTTTTGAAACTGATCGAAGGTCGGCTGGTCGGCAAGATAGCGTTCCTGCACCCAGCCTTCTTCCCCGCGAGGAGATCGCACCCGCAGAAAGCGCTTGCTCTGCATCCGCTCCAGGATTTGTACCCGCTCGCCGTTATGGACCACGCCGGTCTTGTTGTAGAAAGTGGAAACGTGGTCGCGAAGCCCAGCTTCAGTCACAGCCACGTAGGCGTATTCTCCGCGAGCAGACTCGCCGCGTTTGCCGCTGCATCCTGCCAACAGGAACAGTCCCAAAGCGAGCAACACTGCCACGGAATTAATTCGCTTGTGAATTCGGCTGAAACCTATGATCAAAATTTCCCCATCGCCTTTACCGACAAATATAGCAGCCCATCGCCGCACAATAACAGACGCATAGCAGACGAGAAAATTCCACGGCGCTCTTCGACACTCCCTCTATCGGTCGCGACTGGCGGCCATCAGCTTACCGATGCGGCTCCCTGCTGGGCAAAAATCAAATAATGTCCCACCGGATCTTTAATTCCGAACTCCTTTGCGTGATAAAACGTGGTTCGCATCGGCATTACGATTTCGGCTCCTTTGATCGCTTCATGCGCTGCGTCAATTTCAGCTACTTCGATATACAAAAAGCTCGGCCCTCTGCGCGCTGCGGCCCCGGTTGCGGCGTTATCTTTCTCTGCGCTGGCAAAGCTTTGATACATCAGTTCCAATCCATTCTTCTCTAAAAGGACAAAGGCAATCTTGTTTCCTTCCGGCACCTCTATCGTCTTTTGAAATCCGATCTGTTCGGTCCAGAATCGGATACAAGGTTCAAGTTCCTCAGCAAACAGGATGGGAGTAATTTTCTTTACTTCAGCAGGCTTCATATTTTCTCCAACATAAAATTGTTCTTGCAATCGATTCTAGTATAATTTAGACTAGTTTACTAGTACAGAGTAATTTTGCCGCTGTCAAGCAGGAGTTTTTATGCAAGTTCAGCAACGTCGTTTAGAGGACCTAATTTCCGTGGGACCAGCCATGCTCCGCGATTTTGAGCTTCTTGGCATTCGCACGGTGAAGCAGCTTGCGCAGCGCAATCCGGCTAAGCTCTATCAGCAACTCTGCCGTGCCACTGGCCAGCGCGTCGATATCTGCTGCCAGGATGTCTTCTCCGCTGCTGTGGCCCAGGCTCGCAATCC
>DATBVH010000014.1:0-8889 GCA_036515395.1 Candidatus Angelobacter sp. | reverse complement strand
CGGCCTGCGTTCCTATTACGCAACCCATTCCGGTCTGGAAGAAGTGCGCGACAGGATCAGTTATCCCATATCCGCTACTTCACCGACGGGGCTAGCAAACTTTCTTCCCAAAGACATTGCGGGCAATCCAGGCGGCGTGCTGTATGTACTGAACCCTGACGGCAGTGAGACGGTCGATCCGACTGATCCCACCAGCCCGTACTTCGACGTGCAGCTCTGCCATGACTACAACTCTGGCGTCACTGTCCGAGATTCCAAGTGCACAGCAGTTCCTGCTACGACAGATCCCGCAACAGACTGGAAGGCAACGCAATATGCAGCGCCCCCCGCTTCTCCTGCTGTGGTCCCGGCAGGCTACAAGTGGGTGCGCATCAACATGAAGACAAACCGGATCGCTGCGCCATATTTTGTCGATCAGATAGGTGCTCCTGCTACGCTGGATACGCGCGTTTGTTGGGATGGCGAGACGGAACAACTCTCGCCCGGTGGCGCTTGCGATGCCAATGGAATGCAGTCGGTTTATATGCTCACCTCCCTGGCTATGGTACAAGGCACGCGAAACTTGTTGCGCGCTGAGGTGGTGGGCTCTTCGATTCGTCCTCCGGGTGCCATCACCATTGAAGTTGGCAGTTCCACCAGCCCTAGCCCGATTCCTGCAAGTTTTAATGTGCCTGGAGCCCCTAATACTGCGCTAATCCCGACAACCAGCATCAATGGCCAACCCCATGGCCTAAATGGCTCATCTTCCAATGCTTGTTCGCCGGTGGCCCCGCTGGCTTCAAATACTCCTCAAGGCACAACTTCTTTGCAAAGCGGCTTGAACAACCTTCGCAAGGCCATTGTGGACGCTGCCAACAGTTCCTGTGATCAATTTGGAAATCCGGTCTCGACTTGCACACCACCGCTTGCCTGGGTGCGAGGAACGGGCGCGCTTCCTAAATTCACCACAGCCCCGGCTTCGTCGTCGCAATCGCCCGCGCCCAGCCCCATCCCGACGCCCGCGCCAACGCCTTCGCCGACTCCCACTACTGTCACCACCAGTAATACTAGCGGCAACAGCGGGCATGATGGCCATGATCACAATCCGACTCCAACACCGACTCCTACGCCCACGCCAACACCCACTCCAACGCCACCCACGGGTGACTGCAGCACAGCGTCCCAGAGTTGCTTCACAAACCTTGACTTGTCGTCGCCCATGCTGAGTGCCACTCCGCTGTTTGTGGGGAATGCAGGTAATTCGGGCGATCCGGCGGTCTACCAATCCCAGACGCCAAATATTGTGGTGAATGAGAACCAGGCGGTCCTTGACTATATCGCTGCTCGCAAGGCATCAAACAAGGATTACTATGAGCTTGCATCAACAAGCCTGAATCCGGCGCAAACATACGGCTCTCTCAATCAGCCCGTGGTGCTGGTGATTACCGATAGCAGCCTGAAATTGCTGAGTACTACTCTGACTGGCTTCGGTATCCTGCAAGTACCCAATGATTTCGAAATACAGAGCTCCACTTTGCAATGGACTGGAATCGTGATGGTTCGCTCATCCGTATCATCGCCATCCGGAAAGTTCCTCATTAACTCGGGAGCAACGGGTTCCATCAACGGAGCGTTGATGCTGCAGGCAGGGGACCAGTTTTCCCTAAACAATACCAATACGGGCAGTGGAACAACGCCCGTCACTTTCACCATCTCTTACAGTTGTGAGGCCATTGACGCTGCCATGGGCAGCCGGCCATTGAAAGTGGTTTCGCAGACCGAAACTTCCTACTAAGCGCCGGCCGACTTTAAGCGCGGACACGTCCACGCAGCACCCGCGCCGGCAGAAAAATAATTGCTTTCACCAACTCCAGCACTCCGCCCACGGCATTGCCCACAATCCGGAATGGCAGCAGCACCAGCCAGACCAGCGGATAAAGCACTAAGGCTAGCAGGGCCAGAGGCCAGCACATTACCAGCAGAATGCACCAAAGCAAAAAGCTGAACATAATCATCCTTTAAGGGTTATACGAAACTGCTTCTGCTCCGGTTCCCGCCCATCTTCCTGCAGAACGTTTTCGCGGCCAGGCAGCTAGACTCCAAGGATCAGACCCCCAGAATCTCGCCTTTCGCGTTCACGTCAATGCTTGCGGCGCGAGAGACTTTCGGCAAACCGGGCATCAGCATCATGTTGCCGGCGATCGCCACAACGAAACCGGCCCCGGCGGAAAGAGACGCATCTGTGATATTCAGCGTCCAGCCTGTGGGAGCCCCAAGGAGCTTGGGATTATCGGAAAACGAATACTGGGTCTTGGCGATGCACACAGGCAGTGCGGTAAATCCCCAATCGCTGAATTGCTGCAGTTTGGCGCGAGCCTTGTCACTGAAAGTGACTCCGGCAGCGCCGTAGATCTTGGTCGCCACGCTCTCAATCTTTTTCTCCAACGATTCTTCCAGCGTGTAAATGGGCTGGACATTGGGGCCGGGATTCTTCTCAATTGTCTCCACCACTTTTTGTGCCAACGCTGCCGCGCCGTCTCCACCTTTAGTGAATGCCTCGCTTAAAGCGCTGACCGCGCCTTGCTTCATACAATACTCGGCCAGCCGATTTAGGTCCGCTTCGGTATCCGTTGGGAATCGATTAATGGCAACGACGGTCGGCACGCCAAACTGCTTGAGATTCTGAATGTGGCGGACAAGATTTGGTGCGCCGCGGTCAAGATCGCCCTCGCCCTGGTTGCGCAGGCTCTGGACGGTCGTGACCAGCACAGCGCAAGCGGGAGCAATTCCTGAAGAGCGCATCACGATGTTAAAATATTTTTCCGCGCCCAGGTCGGCGGCAAAGCCTGCTTCGTTTACCACGTAATCCGCCAGCCGGATTCCCATGTTATGCGAGATCACGCTGCTGGTTCCATGCGCGATGTTGCCGAACGGCCCCGTATGCACCATGGCCGGAGTGCCTTCGGTAGTCTGGACGAGGTTGGGCAGGATCGCTTCACTCAGCAACGCCATCATCGCGCCGGTAGCGCCAAGGTCGGCGGCACGCACCGGCTTGCCCGTGCGCGTTACCCCAATCACAATTGCATTCAAGCGCCGGCGCAAATCTTCAAAGCCGCTGGCCAGCGCCATAATGGCCATAACTTCTGAAGCTGCAGTAATCACAAATCCGCTGTTGCGGGTGAGCGCCCCTTTTTTCTCTCCAATATCGATGGTGATGCGGCGCAGCGCGCGGTCGTTCATATCCATGGCGCGCGGCCATGTAATTTGCGCAATATCCAGGTCAAGCTCGTTGCCGTGAAAAACATGCGCGTCTATCAATGCCGCCAGCAGGTTGTGCGCCGTGGTAATGGCGTGGAAGTCACCATGGAAATGCAGATTGATTTTCTGGCTCGGCTCAATCTGCGATTTTCCTCCACCGGCGGCGCCGCCTTTCATGCCAAACACCGGCCCCAGAGAAGGCTCACGCGAAGTGATGATCGCCTTTTTGCCGATGCGCTCCAGCCCTTGCGTGAGCCCAATGGAAGTCACGGTCTTCCCTTCACCGGAAGCAGTGGGCGTAGTGGCTGTTACCAGGATGAGCTTGCCCCGGCGTGGGAACGCCGGATCAGAAAGGATATCCAGCTTCAGCTTGGCGCCATAGCGTCCAATTGGCTCAAAGTAGTCTTCGGGTAATTTCAGCTTGTCAGCAATGATTTGAATTGGCAGCATGGTTTGAATCGATAAAGATTGGCTCATAAGCAAACAGGCGAGTCTAGAACTCCGTCATGAAAGAGGCAAGCGAGAAAAACACATGAGCGTGAAATTGCCCGTTTACTCTCCGCTTTTTACGACCCGCATTGCGGATGTGGCTGCGCTTCGCGTTGGCAGGCGGAAATGATACCCTATCTAGGTCTGCACCCCTTGTGCGCCCGTAGCTCAGCTGGATAGAGCGGTTGCCTCCGAAGCAACAGGCCGGGAGTTCGAATCTCTCCGGGCGCACCATGTTCCTAACCTGCAATGCACCAGAGATCCTTCGCTGCGCTCAGGATTTCGCCTGGTGGCTCCCGCTACGCTCACGCCGCCAAGACGGCTCAAGATCGTCTCTCTGGGCGCACCATTTTTTTGGAAAGATTGAAACAAGCAAAGCGTCGAAATGAGAAGCTCTCTACTTCTGAAATGGTTTCAACAGTGCGTCCAACCTGCTACTCTTCTATCTTGTCGGCTCCTGAACGATTTCGCGCAGGCTGCTGGTGGGAGCATAAACTCTCTCCCATTCTGGCAACGATCTACGCGACTGCGGCGCTTTTACGAATTCCTTTTTCAGCTCTGTGGCCGGTGGTGGCCCTTGTCCTGCCCGCACTTATTGTCTGTGCGAGTTATGTAAGTGTCCTGAATGATTTAACCGACGCCAAAGATGATCAGGCAAGCGGAAAACTCAGGCGATGGACAGGAGAGTCCCGTCTCTATCCGGTGCTGCTCCTTATTGCCATTGTGCTTGCTGGGACTGGCTTTCTGATTGTCTGGCGTAAGGACGCGCTGCTTTTCTGTACATACCTTTTCTCCTGGGTGGCGTTCACACTCTACTCGGTACCTCCTTTCCGTCTCAAGGTTCGCGGAATTTGGGGTGTGCTGGCTGATGCATCCGGCGCCCACCTGTTTCCAACACTATTCGCGGTAATCATGGTGTATCACTGGAACCGGATCGGCGGTCCCGCTAAATGGACAATCCTCATCGCACTCTGGTCATTTGCGGCAGGCGTAAGAGGCATACTGTGGCACCAACTGGAAGATGCCGTTAATGACAGAAAGATCGGGCTGCGCACCTTCACACTCTTACATGGAACGAAGGCGGCTGAACGTCTGGGACTGTTTGCTTTTTTTCTGGAGTTCGCGGCCTTTATGGCAATGCTCTGGCTCACGCGCAATGTTCTGGCTGTGCTCTTCCTGGTTATCTATGGACTCTTCGCTTTGTTTCGGCGGCGGTTTCTCGGAACAGGTATTGCCGCCTCTGAGCCGGGCCCCGCATCCCGCATGGCGATGGCGGAGTACTATATTGTTCTTTACCCGCTGGCATATCTTCTGACAGCATCGTGGCAGCAACCCGCAGGCCTGTTATTGCTGTTATTTCACAGCATCTTGTTCCCACGGGAGGGCTTGTTTATGGTGTATGAAGTTATAGTCATGCTGCGGAAGTCCGGAGCGGAAAGCCCGGTCTTACATCAGTGAATCTTAGACCAGCAATTAACAGAGCGACACAACAGAAGGGCTAAAAGCCCAAATGTTCTTGTGCTTTATCGGCACGGCGGAAGTCATGCCCTGTCACTTGTCTCTCCCGATATCGGGTAAGAGCTTCCAGACAAAATCCAGTAGTCAGTTCCTCTGAACCCCATGCTAATTTCTGCGATGGACCGCTATAGTAAAAGGGACATTTTTTCCATCCACCACTTGAGTTCCTGGCGAAAAGAATTGTCTGAATTGCATTGTCGAGTACAGTGGAATCATCTTTCCAATCCATCAAAGCACATGCCGCCTGCGCCGTATGCAAAATGTGATTGCCGATCACTCCATCTGGATGTGCAGAGGATTTGATTCTCGCCACGATTGTGTCTCCCATCGGCTCAAATCCGCGAATGCCGCTGGCGTGATTTCGCGAGACAAAATAGTAAAAATTGAAGCGGTTCGCATAATACTTGTCACACTTTTCTTCTGCCTGTTCTTCAATGGTCTTAATCAGATATAGGATGATCGGGCGTGTCTCCGCCCTTTCACGCAGATAATAAAGAACATTGGCATTCACCACCAGGTCGACGTCATTTGGCTTGCATTCGGTGACTCTGTAGAACCAGTAAAGCTGCCGCAGCTTCAGAAGCTGACGTAACGCTACTCTCCAATAAGACATGTGCGTTGTCCATCTCAGGCGAGGAAGAATCCACGTGTAGAAAAGCCCGCGGGAATCGCGGTTCCCAAGAATCACGCCGGTGTTGTCCGGGAAAGAAACACCATGCCGCTTGAGCAGGAAGGAAATGCAGGCTGTGTCATCAACATCTGGAGCCAGATAATCTGGATTAGGGCTACAGGTATAGCGCCATACGCAGCCGTCTTGCATGGCATTTACAAGGAAGCCGATTGCCTTGCGTAAAATCTCCTTAACCTTTTCCGAGTTTGTGAAATGTAGGCAGTAAGAGATTTGAGCGGTCTGAAAAGTCGAGTAATCCGGTTTGCACTCTTCTTCCAGGAGCGGATGTGGCGAGCAAAAGATCTGAAATGTTCCGGAAGGAAGCTGCATGGTACGGAGAAAATCAATTCCCTGTGCAATGGCCTGATCTAACTCATTGCGAGTGTTTGTGAGTGTATGCATACGAATTTCCATGAGAGGGCGGTGATTGCACAAGCTCCAGCAGCCTGGCAGTGAAAGCGGCAGCCGGGTCGGGAGGTACCATGGTCCTGATTGAAGTCGCAGCAGCGGTACCAATAGATTTCCATTGCTCCCGCATGGCCCATGCCCGCTCCATTGCATGATTGAATTCGTCTACTTTCGCGGCATTTGCTATAAATCCTGTGCGGCCTTCTTCTACCACTTCGGAACTTCCACCCTCGTTTGTGATAATTCCAAAGCGGCTGCACATCATAGCCTCAATTAGCGCCAGCGGCAGCCCTTCAGTGCGCGAGGGCAGTACCAGCGCGTGATGGGTTTTCCAGATGGACTCAATGTCGGTTTCGAAACCTCGAAACTCCACATTTTTGACTTCCAAGTGTCGGGCAAGTTCGCGCAACCCCTGGCTGTGGATGCCTGCGCCAAAAAAAGAAACTGACAAATTACGATTTCTCCATCGCTCTCGCGCCAACACCTGCAAAAGAATATCTTGTCCTTTCTCGCCTGTTTCCAGACGCCCCACGCAAGCCAGTCTAATCAAACCATCCTGGCTGGGAGGCCACGGCAGCGGACTTCCCGATACCAGAAAAGGATTGTGCACGACTTCTGCATTCTTGAGCTTCTCACCTATCTGGCGTTCCGTGAGCTGCAGATTGTGCTGGGAAACAAAGTAACAGCGCAAAGCATTCAGATAGGCTGAGCGCATCATGATGCGATCCTTATCTGAGGGCCAAAGAGAATCAACTGCCTTCTGTGAAATGACGACGTATGCGTGGCCGGAACTACGGCAAAGGTCGGCGTAAGCGATCCCGTCAAAATTTGCTCCCTGGGAAACCACCACTAAATCGGGATTCAGGTTTCCAAGATAAGTTCGCACCAGAGGGCGAATCGCTCTTGACGCAGGACCTCTTCGTGTTAGCCGAAGCATCGGCCGGGGAAGACGAATCCAGGAGGGCAGGCAAACCTGGTGCAGGTCACGAATATGACAACCTAAGGCAAGCAACCGGCGAATGCGCGAATGGTTCGGGTCAACACAGGTTTTGAAGATAGTTACAGAATGCCCGCCTTCCGCCAAAAGCGCGGCCGCGCCCGCCCACAGCTCTTCGCTTCCGCCCCACGGAGCTGAACAGGAACTGAAAAAAACAAAACGCGACAATACTACTCCTTTGAAGACTGCGAAGACCTTCAGTCCAGTCGAGACCGCTGGCTTCTATAAAATGATTGTCTATTCCGGAAGCAAAGCTATAGCTGAGGAATTGAAGCAGGTGGTCTTTCGATACCTGCGCCAGGTCAGTTCACCCACGATACAACCCAAGGCCATTGCGCATGAGATGATCGCATAGCAAGTCGCTCGTCTGAGTTGTGACCTGTCGCGTAGCAGCGCCTCGATAGTCCGTCCAAAAATTTCCAGTGGCTTATATAGCAGTCTCACAACTTTCCGGACCAGCTCTGATTTACCCAGATCCATGCCGGTAGCATCGCTGCCGAGCTCGCGAATCAGATGCATGGAAATATTACAGGCCCACCCAATGTGGAAGAAATTCCTGAAGGTGGCAGGTTTGTGGTAAGAGACGGAAGCAGCGCTAAGATACGCGATGGAATGCCCCGCCATTACACAATCAAGAACAAATGCCCTGTCCTCAGCGAATGGCAGGTCCCGGAATGGAAAACGGAGAACCACCTCGCGCCGAACAATAGCGGCTGAATTGGAAAAACAGCAGATCTTATATACATCCTCCGATGACTTGCACCGCTGGAGAAGCATTTCGGTGTCCAGTTTGTAATCGTGCTCCGCAAATAGCTTGAATCGCATTTTTTCCTGCTCGCAGACTTTGCCGTCAGCGAGCTGCCGGCAATAGGCAGCTGCCACACCACCGGCTTCGACACAATTGACCATGCGGCCCAGCCAATCGTCACCATGCGGCCATGAGTGTGCCGAAAGGAAGACGATCAACTCTCCGCGGCAGAGATTGACTCCAAAATTGATGGCCCTGCCATAGCTAAAAAGAGACTGCGGGAACGTAAAGACCCTTGCACCCATCGCCCTGGCGACTTGTGCGGATTCGTCCTCCGATTCATTATCGATCACTACAATCTCGAAAGGTCGATCAAGCTTCTGGATGCGCAGGCATTCCAGAAGCCGGCGAAGCGCGTGTTCTTCATTCCGCACTCTGATCAACACAGACACCGGGAATTGACCAGGCTCGCTTAGATTCACGTTATTTGTGATCAATGCGCTCCCTTTTGGAGCTTTCTATATAGCTAAGAATTGGATATGACTCAGCAAAGCATAAGCGAGTTTCTCCTCATAGTAAACCTTGAAATAATGAGCGATTGCGATGTTACACCACGTAATGGAGGGGCTTTCCCAACAGCGAAGGTACGCGTTCTGTGGGATTCGATTTCCAGCCGTGCAACTGGAAATAAGCGCAAGCGAGCTACAGCTCGCGCACACCGTGGCTGCGGACCAGGAAATATGTTGCCACTGCGACCAGCAGAATACCGTTGCAGATGAGTACCACGGGAGCGCCGATTTTGCTGGCGAAATATCCGCTCAC
>DATBVH010000013.1:0-9391 GCA_036515395.1 Candidatus Angelobacter sp. | reverse complement strand
CCGCGAACTTACGCGAATAATTGCGAATTTTTCTGATCACGTAAGCTTTGTCGAAGCAAGAGATCGCTATTGCGAACGAAATTCTGTGAGAACGCCTTGCTGCGGCATTTCAGATAGAAATATGCTCGGGATGCTTCTGAGCTCCCTCGACTGCGCTCGGGATTTCGCCTGCGGGCTGAGACGCCCGCGAAGACGGCTCAACTTCGACTCCGAGCCTATCGATAACTGCACAATATGGATTCTTGTGGCGCTCCGCTCAGGACGACAGCTTTTGGCTTTTTGAAATGGCTTTAGCAGAACTTCAGATTGCTAGCGGAAAATCTCTAGAACTTGGGATTAATAAGCTGAAATATCCCTCCCCTTCACAAGCTCAGATATCGAGATTCAGAAACACCTGCGAAGGAACTTGAACCGCTGTAGAGAAAAACGCAATCCTTCGAGAGTAGATAAGCGGATAGGGATCCCTCCCCTTCGGCAAGCTCAGGGTCGGGACAAAAAAGATCAGAAAGTAAACGCCAACCCACCGCGCAGAGAGCGTGCGGACTGGACCATGTACACGGTGCGGCCGTCCTGGCCCATCACAGGAACGTAGCCCTGGGCCAGGAGGTTGCGCAGGTCAAGCAGCGCATCCATTTTGGCGGGGATGAAAGATGTTCCGGGAATTGGCTGGCGGATAAAGAAGCTGAGGTAAGGATCGGTCTGGCCGGGCGAGGCGTTGAATGCATCAACAGCGGAGAGCGTATTGCCGCTGGTCCATTTATAGGAAGCGATCCAGCGCGTTCCGGTGGATGGAATGTGGCCGTAAAGCTTTGTTCCGACTGAATGCTGGCGGCTGGTGCTGAGCGCCTGCGCCAGGGCTTGCCAGTCGGCGGCTGAATCAGCGCCAATGGCCCGCCCAGTGGAATAGTCCACGGTAGCCGTGAGATCGTCAGAAATTTTGCGCTGCACCACCACGCGAGCGCCGGTACTGCTTACGCCCGGGTTATAGCCGTAAGAGAATGTGCCGGAATAAACATCAGGCAGCACGTCATCAGAATAGCTAGAGGGATCGCCCGCGCCGGTGAGAATGGCGTTACGCACATGATCAAAAAAGGCTGCAATCTGAACGCTGGTATCGCCCATGCGCCGCGAAACAGACAGCTCATGGTGTGCTGCTTTTTCTACTTGAGGCTGGCCGTTGAGCAGCGCCATGCGAGGGCCGGATTCGCTGAGATCGGCGGGGGCAGAATCAAAGCCCTTGGCGGCGCGCGTATCGGGCTCATCGGTGGCGTAACGATACTCAACCAGCATGTTGGGTGAGAGATGCACGTCAACGGAGCCATGCGGCCGCAAAGCGATTACGCGATTGGCAAATTCCGTGGATTGCAGATCAGCGCCGTAAGTCAGGTCGATAAAGCCAGCGATGGTGGTGCTATCAGAGCTGCTCATGGTTACGGCAGCGTACGGCGAATTCTGGACAGCCGTGCCGGGAGCGGCGAAATGCCGGTACGTTACGGTAAAGGTCGGACGGGAAGAATCACCAATATCATGCGTGTACGAGGCGCGGAGCACGCCCGTGGGATCGCCCGACGAAGCGCCGATATTGCCATTGAAGGAAAGCGTTCCAGATGAGAAAAGCGATTTCTCCAGCGCGAAAGCCGTGGTTACGTCGCCTGCGCTGCCAAAGCCATCGGCACCTGCACCGGCCATAAAAGCAACGCTGGCCTTTAGCGCATCGTCACTACCGCCGCGCTCCGATGGATTCTGCGAGACCACGACCATTGACGAGCTATCACTGCTGTCTTTGTCTTTTTCCAGCACGCGAAGGATAGGCCGATTAGCGGCTGAGCGCAGGGTCCAATGCCAATCGTCGGCGTCTTCTGTTTCAGAGCGCCGGGTAGGCATCAGGCGTAGCGCATCCTCAAGAGTATTGACCGTAAGGTTGATGACGACATGCGCGCCGGAGTGCAGAAGAATGTTTTCCCGCAGTGACGGAAGGAATGACGTGGCTGTTACCTTCACGTAATAATTCCCGGCCGGGAGGTTGTTGGCCATGTAATAACCGCGTGAATCGGTGAAGACGGTAGTGCCCACTCTGGCGGCGGAGACAAAAACCTCCACCACCGCACCCATCTGGGGCGCTCCGGAACTGTCTTTGACATATCCCGCAATGGCTCCAACGCTGGCCGCATGAAGCGGCGCCCATGCCAACAGGACTACCAGTAGACATCCGAATTTGCAGGTCATATTCACCACCTCAATTAAAGTGGGGCCCCTCGTGCAGCTATTGCTGTACGGCGAACTTGGCCGTGGGAGAAATCGTCTGTTTGGAAATCTGGTCGTTCACTTTAATGGTTACCTGGTATACCCCAGGGTCAAGCTGGCTTAATTGCAGGCTCTTGCCAAGGGTTACCTGCTCGCCAACGTTACCCATCTGGGCCGTTGATTCCGTGAAGTCTAGCACATGCTGATTGGTCGCGGTGTTTACCACTTGGTATTCCACCGTGGCAGAAGGCTTATTGGTCTTCTGGTCAACGCCAAGATTGTAAACCTGGAGCCAGAAATTGATCTTGTCTTTTTTGGTGAAGGAGGCCGGCTTGCCATCGGCAGATGCGACCTTGGGCCTAACTTTGTTGGTACCGATCACGAAGTTTCCCGTACCGACTTCGCGCGCCGGAACCGGCTCCATCTGGTCAGCAAGAATCAGCGTGGAAGACGTAAGCTTTTCATCGCCGAAATCGGGGACGGTATAGCTGCGGCTGAAGATGCCGGTCTTGTCGCCGTTAACGTCTTTCATCACCACATCCAGCCGGTAAAGCCCCGGACGCATGGGCAGCGCTTTCCAATAAAGCGATGTGTTGTTGATTTCTTTTTCCAGCAGCTCGGCGGGAATATCGCGATGCAGCGTTTCCTCAAAGGTCTGCACAATCTGGCCGGAAAGCTTGGTCAGCTGCCCGTAAACATTGACAACTGCGCGCTGAACGCCATCTTTATTGGCGAAGGTGAGGCCCTTAAGTGGAACCTGCAACGTGATAGGAACCAGAACGGTGTCTGAAGTCAGTTTGACGAAGTCAACCTGGACATCGAACGGAAGCAGGTTGGTGCGGAATTTGTGGGTGACCAGCTCATTTTGCAGGTCTTTGAATTTGACGTCCGGAGCGCGGTTCAGCTTGGCGAAAGTCTCCATGCGGTCAAACTGCTTGGACTGATTGTTTCTGTTGAAAGGACCTTCGCCAATGGATTCCAGGCCGCCACGGAAACGATCGGCCTTGTTGGCCATTCCCATTTCTTCCATGGTGGTTAACCCGGCATTGGGGACATGCAGAAGGGCGTCTTTCTTGGAGCGGTCCAGCGTCATTTCATACGCGCCGCAGCCGCAGTCATCCACAAATTCGATTTCGATTTCCTGGCCGATGCCTTCCAGATAGCGGTAACGCCATACTTCAAACGGGAAGGTTTCGGTCTGGCCGCCGCCTTCTTCCGACGACCGCTGATAGGGGCCGCCCATGGGATGGGAATCTACTGACGTTGGCGGCCCATACATGATGTAAATTCTTCCCCGATCAGTACGCCAGCCGGGCATGCCAGCGGCATAGTGCTCATTGGCATAGGCAATGCGCCGATAATGCTCTTCTTTGTACTCGTTTTCTGCGGTATCAGGCGTAGGGTCGCGACGTTGCCAGAATCCTTCGATAAACGTATCGCGCTCGGCGTTATTCTGCAGTTTCTTGAACGCAGAAAGCTCTTCGTCCGTGATGATCCACCGAACGTCTTCGTCCAGCCACTTTTTGTATACGCCGCCCAGCTTTTCTTTGGTCGCGTCTTGATTGTCTTTTTTCCGCTCGCGTTTCAGCGGATCCTGCTGTCCATCGGCCTGGGCTGACTTATCGGACTTATCTGACTTGGAATCTTTTTCCTGGGCCTGTACTACAAAACAGCCTGAACCAACCAACACAGCCAATAAAAACACGGTATAAAAACGGGGGTGACGGTATAACACTAGAGGAGCCCTCCTTCAACACGGGCAGATACTTGGATTTTACGTCTTTTTCAAGCCCCTAATCAAGGATGGAACGCAGATTCCGCCCTTTTCTTCTCGACCTTAGATCGCAATTTGGGATATTTCTTGCTAATAATTTTAAGGTTTTGGCTTAATCAATTATATCGAAGGACACCGCTAAGCCGTTATAATCTAGTTCGGTACCCGCCCACCACAATTGAACGCCCTCGTGCAGTGCTTCTGCCTTGACGAAGGAACTTTCCCCGTCCCGCCGGCGTATATAAGGTGAGCGTAATTCGCCGTTGTGTGTGCCGGAAGGTAATTCATGAACGCAAAGAAATTTTTCATTATTCTTGGGGTGGTCATATTGCTGGGCGCAATTGTTGGCTTTACCGTCAACCAGAGCCAGAAGAACGTTGTTACCGTCCAGACAGGCAAGGTTTATAAGCAGGATATTTCCTCCGTGGTCACGGCTTCCGGCCAGATCAAGCCCAAGACAATCGTCAATGTGGGCGCAAATGCCATGGGCCGGATCGTCCGTCTATTCGTGCGTGAAGGTGACACCGTCAAGAAGAACCAGGTCCTGGCGCAGCTTGAAAACGTGCAGTCCGCGGCTGACGTTGCCATGACCCGCGCCACGGTCTCCAGTTCGCAAACCGATGCTCTTGCCGCTGAAGCTGCGTTGAACACCGCGCAAGCTCAGCTCAAGAGCAGCACTGCTGATCTTTCCCGCGCCAAGCTGGAATATGAGCGTGCAGATAGCCTCTACAAAGATAAGCTGATTTCCAAAGCCGATTACGACACCAAGAAAGCCGCCTATGAAGTGGCGGACGCCGTTCACACCCAGGATATCGCCCGTGTCGCCCAAAGCAAGGCACAGGTTGATTCCGCAGGAGGCCGCGTTGGTCAGGCCAAAGCGCAATTAACGCGAGTGAGTGACGTTCTTAGCAAGACCACTTACACCGCGCCTTTTGACGGCACGGTAACGAACCTTCCTGTCCATGAAGGTGAAACCGTGGTCATGGGCATACAGAATTCTCCAGGCAGCACTCTTATGACGGTTGCGGATATGTCGATCATTACGGCGGAAGTGCAGGTGGACGAAACCGACATCGTCAACGTAAAACTCGATCAGCCGGCGGAAGTCACCATTGACGCGATTCCCAACCAGACTTTCAAGGGCAAGGTAACGGAAATCGGCGACAACGCCATTATCCGCTCCACCGGCGTTTCCACTTCGCAAAGCATTGGCGGTACGCAGGAAGCCAAGGATTTCAAGGTCGTCATCACGCTCACTGATCCGCCGCCCAACCTTCGTCCCGGACTTTCCACCACTGCCAAGATCACTACCGGCGTGGCGCATGATGCCGTGACCATTCCTATCCAGGCACTCACCATGCGTGACAAGAATGATCTGGACGCGCAGAAGAAGACTACTAAGCCCGCTCCAGCCGCGCCCGTGAAAAAAGAAAATACCGATATTCAGGGCGTGTTTGTGATCAAGAACAAAAAAGCCGAGTTCCATGAAGTTGTTACCGGCTTAACCGGAAGCACGGAAATCCAGGTCAAAAGCGGGCTGCAGCCGGGCGACGAAATCATTACCGGCAGTTACAAAGTCCTCAAGACTCTGCGCAACGGCGCTGGCGTAAAAGTGGATAACTCCGTAGTCAAACTCGGAGAGTCGTAACTCTTGCTTCTTTTTGACGTCCAAACGTTTACAGGACGGGTTTACAGGACAAAAGATATTAAGTGGGGTTCGGAGTGGCAACAGACCAGGAGAAGTTGATGTCAACACAAGTCGCCGACATTTCTGACAAGATCATTGCTCCTCCTTCCGAATGCATTATCTGCACGGAAGATCTGTGGAAGACCTACCAGATGGGGCAGGAGCAGGTGCATGCGTTGCGCGGCGTCAATCTGCGCATCGATCGCGGCGAATACGTTGCCATCATGGGTCCTTCCGGTTCCGGTAAATCCACGCTCATGAACCTGATCGGCTGTCTTGATACTCCCACTAAAGGCCGCTACTGGCTTAACAGCAACTTAGTAAGCGAACTCGACGATGACGAACTGGCCCGCATTCGCAACCGGGAAATCGGCTTTGTCTTCCAGACGTTCAACCTTCTCGCTCGCGCCACCGCGCTGCATAACGTCGAGCTTCCGCTGATCTATAGTGGTACGCCTTCTGATGAACGCATTGCCCGTGCCAAAGCCGCGCTTGAGGCCGTCGATCTGGGAGAACGCATGAACCATAAGCCGAACGAACTTTCCGGCGGACAGCGCCAGCGCGTCGCCATTGCCCGCGCCCTAGTAAATAATCCTTCAATCATTCTGGCCGACGAGCCCACCGGCAACCTTGACTCACAGACCGGAAATGAAATCATGAAGCTGATGGAAGACCTTCATCGCAAAGGCAATACCATTGTGCTCGTGACTCACGAAGCCGATATCGCCGAGCACGCTTATCGCGTCGTGCATATCAAGGACGGCGTAGTCGCCAGCGACGAACGCAAAAGCAGAGTCGCGCCGGCGGAATAGCGCGTTCGCCGCAGATTGGGCGGATATGCGCAGATTCGCGCAAATAAACAATTTGTAAAATCCCGGCATATCGATCCCTGCTTTTACGTCCCGGGATTCGTTCTTGAAAGACCCAAACCGTATCCACGTCGATACAAGTGTCAGGGCACGAGTTCACTCGTGCCGTAAGTGATTCAAAAATGAATTGGGCTTTAGCCCCTGAAAAACAAAATCCAGTTTGAAGAATACTTTTTTAGCAACCTGTTCAGCCGTTGCGCATGACGCTTCAGCGTCATGCTCTGAAAGAGCGGCCCTTCAGCGCCTCGTAAAGATTATTCTCAACCCCTGTCGTCTTGAGCGCCGCCCCGAGCAAGCGTACGCGCGTGAGGGCAAGTCGAAAGATCCCGCGAATATATCCTGCGCTCATGCCGCTTCAGGGAGTTCTTACCAGACCGTTCTCGCCTCGAAGTAAAAACTGCCCGCACGGCGGGCCGCAACCAAAAAGGAAGTCTTTGCGGAGCGCAGCAGCCCTCGGCTGCGGCCTTTCATTGGCGCCATAAGAATGTTCATCCTAGTTGAAACAAGTGTCCGTACGATGCTCCAAGCGCCGGAGGCGCGACCACAGGTTAGCCCACACTGAAGGCGAGCGTTAGCGAAGCCGGAAGTGTGGGTAAGCTGCAAGATCGAAGCGAGCACCGTAGGTGCGGCACAATAACTTTAAATCCTTGAACCGTTTTTCCAGCATCACGCCAAGCCTGATCGCAAGGAATTCGATACTAGCCGCTTCGAATGACGCTCCAACGCCATGCGATGGTGGAAGAGGGGCCATTCATGGCCGCGTAAAAGATTACTCTTACCCTCTGTCATCCTGAGTGCCGCCCGTGGGAGCGTAGCGACCAAGGCAAGGCGAAGGACCCCGAGAGTATATCGTTCGCCCATGCCGCTTCAGGGAGTTCTTACGAGACCCTTCAGCCGCACATATCTCTCTGAAGACTCTGGCACCCACCATCGCAAAAGGCTGACATCTCCGGTGGAAGAGCGGCCCAGGCGCATATCTTTTCGTAGCGTTTTTACCGTTCATTTTTTCATTTGATTGCCATGGACTGTTGACCGAGTCCTCAATTTTGGTATCTAATTTGGGCATCAAAGGAGGGAGTTATGAACGACCGCAATAACCAACGGGTGCTCAATAGAAGAGGCGCTCGTGAGTTGACTCAGCAGGAGGCCGAGCGAATCAGCGGCGGTCACCATAGTTTTATCCTAACCTTGAGCGGTATTCCGGCGGCTGCCGACGACTCTAACTTCGATTAGCGTACCTTCCACTTGTAGAGATCGTGCCTTCGGCATTTTCACGCCGAGGCATTAGGCGCTTGGGCGTCGGGGTCCAAGTCAATATCGAATTGGCGCTGGAATGGCGGTATTCAGAGAACGCTTGGGACCAGCCCGACCACGGTTCCTAACGACGGCTGCCTGCGTCAGGGGATTCTCACCAGATACTCAGTGAGCGCTCATTTCCGATGACGGCGATGTCGCGCAATTACGGCGATGTCGGCGATCCTCTCAATCCCCTGTCCTTCCTGAGCGACTCTGAAGGAGCAGCGCGACTGAGGGGGAGTCGAAGGACCCGAGAATGTCTGCTTCTGCAATGCTGCTTCGGGGAGTTCTCGGAAGCATCGTAAAGTACCTAGCTTGGTAATCAAGATAGAATGAGGACGCACAATAATAATGGGATTGTGGTTAGCAGACGAAAGACATGCAGATCAAACAATCCTCTGACACTAAATTGTTGAATTCTTCGAAAGCGGCCGCATAGCCGCGGCAATCCTCTTCTGCCCCCGGCGGTGGGCTTCATTCTAGACAAAGAGACGCGGAATCAGAAGCAAATCAGTGAACTGGTTTCGCAAAGCAAGAATCTTGCCATGTTCCTTCCCAGAAGGATGTTTGAAAATTACTTGCTCCGTCCTGCTGCAATCGCCGCTGTTGTGAATTCAATCCCGGGCTTTAGTGAGCAGCCTGTGACAGAAACTGAAATTTCGGAAAGCATAAATCAAAAAATAAAGCTTCCAGAGCTTTTTAGTCCGGTTTCGGTCACTGATGACTGGGCTAAACAGATTCACGCAGCACGATTGCTTTCTAAAATCTTCGGTGAAAAATCTGAGCACCGGGTTGAGTATAGAAAACCGGAACATTCCATTTCGCTCGCCAAGTGGATTCTCGAGAACCATCCTGAGGACCTTGATGAGGTGACAGAGGTGCTTAAGGGTGCCCTACAACGAAGAACTTGAGTCAGGTACACCTTTTTCACTCCGTAATGTGGCCGCTCTTCCATGACAGGAAGCCACCCCGATCGACACCCGGCGCTTCGCCGGGTGTCTCTTTCTTTTTCCGTGCAGAGGCGACGCGATACGGAGGCCCGCAGGGCGTCCGCGCGGCGGGTCTGCACGGAGCCGGGCCCCCAAAAATATTTTTCCCAAAAAACGTCCCGGACACCCCCAATTTCGCACACTAGTAAGTAAAGGGACAATTTCCCTTTTTCGGGCTCTAATCCGTCCCTACAAACCACAATCCAGCCTAAGTCCCTGAATTAAAACCATTAACTCCATCCCCACCCTGAATCCGGGTGGCTTTTCCATTTTGCGAGGAAAAAAATGCCCAAAAATCCGCCTGCCACTCAATGCGTCCCCATGACCAAACCACAAATCCTTCAAGCCATCCGTCTGTCAGCCAAGAAACTTGGTCGCAACCCTAACCTCCGCGATCTCCGGCTGCTCGGACGAGTCTCCGAGCAGGTCATTTACAAGCGCTTCGGCGGACTCGGTCGGGCCCTGGCCGCCGCCGGACTTGAAGCCACCGGCCCCGGCTTCAGCCTGCCTGAATCCACCTTGCTGCTCGACT
>DATBVH010000012.1:0-8295 GCA_036515395.1 Candidatus Angelobacter sp. | reverse complement strand
CATGGCGCGGATTAGATCTTTAACACACAGGACATCCCTGACCTGGCGGCCGTCGCCATAGAGTGTTACACCCTTGCGCTGCAGAGCTGAATAAAGAAAATGGGCGACCCACCCTTGATCTTCTGTGCCAAATTGCCGCGGACCGGCAATGCACGACATGCGAAAAACAACCACAGGAAAACCATAAATTCGGCCAAAGTCACGAACGTATTGGTCGGCAGCCCCTTTGGAGCAACCATAGGGAGAGTGGAAATCGAGCGGCTGTGATTCAGAAACACCCATGTGGTCGGGATGAAAATATCTTGTGTCCGACCGTTTCGGCTTGCCTAGCCCAAGATCGCCGTAGACTTTGTTGGTAGATGTATATAGAAGAAACGGCTTTTTGTGAGACTTTCGGGCCGCGTCCAGAATATTAAATGTGCCTTCCACATTGACTTCAAAATCAAGGCGCGGGTCATGCAGTGAAGTAGTAACCGCCACCTGTGCGGCAAAATGATAGATCTCGTCGGCGCTTGAAACTGCTTTCTCCACCAGCCTGCGGTTTCGTATATCTCCAATGGTCAATTCGAGCTGATCAGAATTGTGGGCTATTTGCTTCAGCCATTCAGCGTTATAGTGCGTACCCTGCCGGCTCAGATTGTCAAAAACATGCACTCTGGCATCTGTTCGAGTAAGAAACCACTGCGCCAGATTGGATCCGATAAATCCGGCGCCTCCAAATATCAAAACAGAGCGCCCTTTGTTTCTATGCATTTTTCCCCTTCCCGATAGTTGGTGACTATGCTGCTAAGCCAAAACTGTTCAGTTGTGCAAATGCTTCCACCACCCGATCTGTGGGCTTTTGTGACTCCAGCCATCCCACTAAATCTTTTACGCCATCAGCAAATTGGACCCGAGGCCTATAGTTCAGGAATGCTTTTGCGGCAGAGATGTCCGCAAAACAATGGCGGATGTCGCCTGCCCTGTATTTATCCGTCAGTTTGCAGTGGATGTTCGAATGCAGCGCGCTTCCCAGAACCCTGCCAACATCGGAAATAGAAATAGGCTGTCCAGAACCGATGTTTAGTGCCCTGCCGTCTCCTGCTGAATGTTCCATCGCAAAAATATTCGCTTGCACCACGTCATTCACGCTTACAAAATCACGCAGCTGATTACCATCCTCAAAAACCAAAGGCGGATTGCCGTTCAACAGCCGTGAGGCAAAAATCGCAGCCACGCCTGTATATGGATTGGAGAGCGCCTGCCGGGGCCCATAGATGTTGAAATACCGCAAAGCAACCACCGGCAAGTTATAAGTCCGCCCAAACAGGAGAGACATCTCCTCCTGGTCTTTTTTTGATAGCGCGTAAATCGAGCTGCACTGAAGAGGTTTTGATTCGTCGGTTGGGATTGGCTTCAACTCGCTTCCACATTGCGAGCAAACCATCTCCCATTGTTTTTCCTGGAGTTGCTGGGCCGGACGAAGTGGCGGAGTGACAATTCCGCAGTTTTCGCAGGCATATTTTCCCTCTCCATAGATCGACATTGAAGAGGCTACGATTAATTTTTGTACTCTGCATTGGCGGTTTAACAAGGCTTGCAGCAGCACTGCCGTGCCCAGAGTATTCGTACCCACGTAGCGCGAGATCTCATACATTGACTGTCCCACGCCGACCACGGCGGCGAGATGAAAAACCACGTCAATCCTTTTTAAGGCCTTCGCAACCATAGCGGGATCTTGCACATCGCCACGCATCAACTCAGCATCGGGGTTCAGGTAGTCGGGAATCTTGTCGCCGTGAACCTGAGGATCAAGATTGTCCAGTACTCGCACATTGTGGCCGTGTGCCAGCAATGCATCCACTAAATGCGATCCGACAAAACCACAGCCACCAGTCACAAGCACGTTTTTAGCCACTGCTTTACCCCGTATGGAAGATCTATTTTGTTCAGCGAAATATTGTTTATCGCTCTATCGATGAAGTGTTTTCAGAGCGCTTCAATGAAAACGCCAGTCAAAGTAATTCGTCAGGTGTTATTCAGTGCAAGCATTCTTTGCGTTCGCGTAGATCACTGACTAACCTACTTACCACTGAAATTTTAGAAGACAGTGAAAGGTACAATGATGCCCTTCGCAGAACGCCGAGTTCTGCCACTGTTAAGAAGTCGCACAGGAGTTGTGCAGAAATAAATTATTTGGAAAAATTATTGCGATAAAATTTATGCGAGTTGCCGACAGGCTTGATGAGTTAAAGAAGTCGATTCAGCGTGATTGATAAATAGCCTCCAGCACTTCAGCCACTCGAACAAGCTCATCATTTCTGATATCGAAATGCTCATCTGCTTGCAAGCGCTTTACCCATTCCAGGGCGGCGCGTCCGGGCCAGTCGTCAGGAGGGGAAACAAGAGGAATGCGCTTTGTTCCTTCATAGCGCTCTGCAACAAAATCATAGAAAGATCCGTTCACGTTGCGAAAAGCGACGCCGCCACGACTGCCAAAAAATTCGGCGGCAATGATGCAGTCCTGTCCTACAGAGAGCCGCCAGGAACATTGCATATTGAGGATAGTACCGGCGGCCGTTTCGATCTGTGCCGCTGCGTAGTCTTCCACTGCATTGGATTGCCGATCCAGCTGCCGTCCTTGCCTGGAAAGCCTGCTATTCACTCTGCCTACTGCTGGGAACCCAAGCATCCAAAGGGCTGCATCAATCAGATGAATGCCGAGGTCCATCACGCAGCCGCCGCCGGAGCGCGAGCGATCATAAAACCACTCTTTATCCGGGCCGTAAGCATTGTGAAATACAAGATTCACTGCATATATTTCGTCCAGTTCGCCTGAAGAAACCACCGAGTAAATGGCTTGGAGTGCTGCGGTATAACGATACGCCAGATCAACTCCCAGCAGCCGATCGGATTTTTTCGCTGCTTCCACAACAGAACGTGTCTCATTTGCATTCCTGCCAAGCGGTTTTTGGCAAAACACAGGCAATCCACGCTCCAGCGCTCGCAATGATTGTTCCGCATGCTGCGCACTTGGTGTTGCAATAACCACGCCGTCAATGTCCGCGCTAAGAAGCTCATCGTAGTTGCTGACTGTTCTGGCCTGGGGAGCCAGAACGAGACTCTGCTGCAAGATATCAGGCGACGTATCGCAAATTGCCGCGATCTCAGCCAAGCCGCTCTTCGCGATTACCTCCATGCGGTTTCGGCCGATCCATCCGACGCCAAGAAAGCCTAGACGAGGCAATTGCTTGCTACTGAAAGAGCTTTTCTCCGCCGGAATGATAAGTGTGTCATTCATAGGCGTACTGTGGCTTTTAAAAATCCGTCAGGACGGGAAAGCGTAGCCTCGAACGCATCAGGCAGCGCTGCTAGAGAGAAAGTATGAGTGCAGAGCATTCGCGGATCGAATAAACCGGACTCCGCAGCTTCCACAGCTTTATGCATGCCTTGCAGATAAACCTTTTCATCGCGTTCATGAGCGTTCACCACATCCAGGCCTCGCCAATTCCACATCTGCATGTTGATTTGCCGTGGGCCGTCTTGATGATATCCGGCAATGATAAGCTTTGCGCGAGTGCCAGTCAGCTCTCCAGCAAGATCAAGCGGCCACTGTTTTCCGGTGGCCTCAATCACCCGTTCGCACATTTTGGCGCCAGTCAGCTGCTGAACTCTTTCGATCACTTTGTAATGATCATCCATCAAGATCACTTCTTTGGCGCCCATTTCCTTCGCGACTTGCAGTGCGTAAGGCCTGCGTGAAATGGCAATTACATGTGCTTGAGCCAAAGAGGCCAGGCGCGTCAGCAGAGCGCCTAGAAAGCCGATGCCCACAATCGCAACCGTTTGGCCGGCATGGATACCGCTGCGCTCAAAAATGTTCATTGCACAGCCAAATGCTTCTCCAGGAAATGGTAGGGAAACAAGAGAAGATGGCAACAAGACCAGCGATGAAGCTGCAACTAAATCGTACTCGGCATAGGAATGGGATCCCAGAAATGCTACGCGGTCGCCTTCCTTAATTCCCTTAGCTTCTGTACCCACTGCGTCCACGTGGCCCCAACCTTCATGACCAAGTGCGCCTGGATCTGTGGGATATTGCGACCAGGGCATTCCTTCCCACATGGCCAGGTTGGAGGCACACACTCCACACCCTTCCAATCGCACGCGTACTTTACCGCGCGAGGGGCTAGGCTGGGGGGTTTCACGCAACTCAAGCTTTCGTGGTCCTGTCAGTACTGCAGCTTGCATCAGCCTCTCGAATTCTTTCGTATTTATAAGCGGGAATTGCTGCCGCGAGTTGAAGAATTAGAAGAGAAATTGAGCTAAGTAGATGCCATGCGCCAATCTGGCACAGAGTATTGGCGCAAATTGACGTTTTTTACAATGCTGGACTCACGGCAGTCGCGGTCATGGTTCCAAATAAGGATTCGTGAACGCCACTAGAGTTGCGGTACAGGACCTACCATCCTGTCTTTCGGCGTTTGCACTTCAACTAACTTCCCTCGTTCAAGCACAAGAATTGTGTCACAGCTTCTCAAGGTGTTCAGACGATGTGCAATCATGAAAGTGGTTCGTTTCTGCATCAATAGTTCTGTCGCTGTAAGGATGGAATCCTCTGTAATCGTATCTACAGAACTGGTGGGCTCATCGAGAATCAAAATAGGGCTATCGCGCAGAAAAGCGCGCGCCAGTGAAATGCGCTGGCGTTCTCCACCAGACAGACGCGCTCCCCGCTCACCCACGCCACTGTCATACTGCTCCGGCAGAGTGCAGATAAATTCATGCGCACAGGCCGATCTGGCGGCAGCAACGATTTCTTCATCGCTAGCCGTATGCTTTCCGTAAGCAATATTTTCGGCAATGCTTGCATCCAGCAATACCGGCTCCTGCAGCACAGTTGCAAACTGCCGCCTGAGATCGGCTATGCGATATTCCCGGATGTCAATTCCATCCAGCAGGATTTGGCCTTCATCAGGATCATAAAAACGCATAATCAGGTTCAGAAGAGTAGTTTTTCCCGCACCCGTTCCACCAACGATCCCCACACGTGAACCTGCAGAAATGGAAAAAGAAATATTCTGCAGGCCATGGTAGCTGTTGCCATACCGGAATGAGACATCACGAAACTCAACCGTTCCTTGTGCGTGCTCCAGAGAGATAGCACTGGGACTTTCTGCAATCTCAGGAGGCTGGTCCAGGAGCCGGAATGTCCTTTCCAGGCTTGCCAGCCAGGTCTGCAGGTCAGAGGTTTTGGTGCTGAGCGCCTGAAGCGGCTGGTACATCTGGACGATATACGCCATCACGACCAGAAGGGAACCAATGCTCAATCGACCTGCCCTCACATGCAGTACACCCACATATAATGTTGCGGCAGTCCCGCCCGCAACCACCAGCCCAATCAATGTGCTGAACGTAGCCTGCAGCCGAGAGAGCCGGATCTGTCCCGCGAGCCGTTTGCTGGAGTGCCGAACAAATCGCTCATATTCCCGGTGTTCCTGTCCAAATGCCTTGATGGTGCGGATGAACCCGAGCACTTCTTGAACAACCGACATCGCGGTGCTATCAAGCTCTTTGATATGCCGTGATCGAAGCCTTACCACCCTGCTGCTCGCCATTGAAAGCACAAACAGAATGGGCGTGATGGCCAGAGCGATCAAACAGATAGTGGGGTCAATTCGGACGGTGATAAATATCATCCCCGCCAGGGTGAATACGGCAAGGGCGAGCGGCAAAATTCCCTGGAGTACGACATATTGAATTGAGGGCGCGTCATGCTGAATACAATAGACGGAATCCGCAGCGCCGTAATGATCATGGAAAGCAAGCGGCAGCCGTTGCACGTGGTTCAACAGCTTGGCTCGGAAATCCCACACCAGCTTTTCACCTATGTAAGTTTGCAAAAGCCAGCTCGCAAGCCCCTGAAAAGCTGCAACAAGCGCAATCACCAGCAATAATCCCACAGCAATTCCCAGGGCAGAAAACCCGGAATCGGTTCTGGAAGAAAATGCAGAGAAAAATCGCGGAAGCGGCTGGTTTTCAAGTGCTGAATCCACAGCAATCTTCATGGGCAACGGATACGCCAGAGCCAGCACCAATGAAATTAAATTCAAGGCAGAAATGACCAACAGATGTGGCCACCAGCGGCGCGATTCAATGAAGCTCCTGAGAATGACAGATGATCGTTTCAAAAAATTTACAGCACCCTTAGTTCGGATTCGGCAGCTTCAACATACTATTTAAGCTTTGTACACTCAAGGCTTCTATGCAAAGGTGAAAGGATGCGGCTGGACGGTTTAATAAAATGCATCAGTGCAGCTGATCACGTTGAAGAATGAGCGACTAGTGGAACACTCCAATATCGCTTTAGCTTCTAAACTTATTTTTACTTTTTTCATGCCCGACCTTCTTTGTCCGGTTCCGAACGGACAGCAAAGTATTAAATCGATAGTCTTAAGTAAGAGATGTAGACCCGCATGAACACTAGATATTTACGTGCAGAACCCCATTCGCCTTCGTCCAATAAAAATTTAAATGGATTCAAACCAACTCAGCCCGCTGATGATCAGCGTGCAATTCATTTTATCAATCCTGCAGGGAATCATCGCGTCCTTCAACCTCAGAGCATGTTGCGTTCTGTCCCCATCAAATCAGGTGTTCTCAACTCATGGAAAGAGATCGCAACATACCTGGGCCGTGGAGTAAGAACAGTTCAACGATGGGAAGCAGAATTGCACTTACCCGTTCATCGTCCCAGAGGAAAGACCCGCAGCGCCGTGGTGGCGTTCCGGCAGGAACTTGATGACTGGCTCCAGAGCACGCCGTCAGATGGAGACAGCAAAGAAATCGGCAACGCTTTGCTTGACATCGCGTATGACATGCAGGCGCTGGCCCGGCAGCTGTTTGAGTCGGCAAATTCCCAGACGCATGAGGGGGAGAAACTGGTTGAGGCTGCAGGCACCCTCGTACAGCGGTTGAGTTTATTGATGGACGGTAACTCTGGATCAACTAATTTCGACAGAAACTCCTCCCCACAGGGAAGGTGCGCTATGAAAGAGAATTAGTGTCGATCTCCTTCTGTCGTTCTCGTATAAAGAGGCAATCGGTTAAGTGCTCGGGGCAAGCAATGATCTTTGCAGCGCTCCCGGTCAAGACTGCTTTCCCATCATCAGCGGTTAGTCTATTCAGCTGCCCCAATTTCAGGTAGAACATAGCTACGCTCTCATGATGAAGACATTCTTGATCGCTGGTGCATTGTGGTTCGTGGTGCCTAACTGTTTATCGCAAGCGGTGTGTGTGCAGGGAACGCAGCGCCAATCATGCAACGCGTCAGAAGCAGGGAAGACGCAGGATCAGCAGGCGCATCCACAACCTGCTCCTTCACCTTCGGAGAATGTAAAAGAGAGAAGCGCCTCTTCCGTGACCAACGATCAGAGCAGCACAGTAGGAGATCCGGCCACCTCCACTCCACTCAATGTAAAAGGCAAGCTGCGCTACTTCGCCATTGAGTCATTTCGTCCGGGCATTTATCCGGTTGCGGCTTTTTATGACGGATTGACGATGGCCAGTCCACCAAAGGCGTATCCCCCAGAGTGGCGACAGGGCTTCCCCGGATTTGCCCGCAACTATGGTGATTTCATGGCGAGCTGGGCATCTGTTCAGGGCGGGAAGTTCGTTGCTGCATCGATACTGCATGAAGATCCGCGCTACTTTACATCCGCCAACAGGAACTTCTTTGCCCGTACCTTTAACGCGGTGCGATATATCGTGATTGACCGCAGTGACTCAGGGCGTCCGCGCCTGGCAGTGGCGAATGTCGCTGGCGCTCTGGCCGGCGGCTTTGTCGGCAATGCTTATTTGCCCGATCCATATGCGAATGCGTCTCGCGGATTCAGGTGCAGCGCGATAGCATTGAGCGGTTTCGTTACCAGCAACCTGGCAGATGAGTTCCATCCGGAAATTCATAGGCTCGTAAAGAAATTGCACCTGCCCTTTTATCGATGATCATCTGTGATCTTTCCCAATACGCCCACTTCCTGTAAGCTACTTCCTTCCTGAATGCCTGTCTCTCTTGCCAACTCCGGAGTGATTTACGACGCGCTGAAAAAATGCGACATCGGACTTGTCTCTGCGCTGCCTGAGACATGGCTGGTGCACCTGATTCGCATGGCGGAAGACGATCCCAAGATGATCCTGGTGCGGCTTGCCAAGGAAGAAGAAGGCGTGGGTATTTCCGCGGGCGCGCATTTTGCCGGGGTAAAATCCGCCATGCTGATGCAGAACCACGGCTTTCTCGCCAGCATTAACGGCATTGTT
>DATBVH010000011.1:0-5126 GCA_036515395.1 Candidatus Angelobacter sp. | reverse complement strand
CCTGGATAGCCCGAATACCGGTGAAGCTAAGACTGCACCCGTTGTCACTGAGCGCGCCAAACTGGAAGGCGAACGGCGGCGGCTTCGCGCTTTGCTGCAGGATCTGCAAAATCGTTATACCAGCGCGCACCCTGAGGTCCTGGATACGGCTTCACAATTGAAGCGCGTGGAAGACAGATTGAAAGCTCTTCCGCCAGACCCGCCTGTAGTGGCTGAAGTGCAGGACAACACCGCCGTGACTGTGCGGCTGCAACTCCTCGATCGCGAATCAAAACGCCTCACACAGGAACAGCAGCGCCTCACCGGCCAAATGGCTTCCTACCGCGCTAAGGTGGACGCCGTTCCCGTTCGCGAGCAGGAGATGGCTGAACTGAATCGCAATTACAGCGTGTCCAAAGACCACTATCAATCTTTGCTCGATAAAACTTTTTCGGCCGGCATGGCTGCCGATCTTGAAAAAAAGCAGCAAGCTGAGCATTTCACTATCCTTGATCTGGCGCAGGTGCCGGAAAAACCGTTCAAACCCAAGCGCGACCTCATGTTTGTGGGAGCATTCCTCGGCGGCCTGGCAATGTCACTGGGCTTGGCGTATCTCGCAGACATGATGAACAGCACAGTTAAGTTTGAGCGCGAACTGAAAGGCATGTTACCGGCTAACGTCGCGCTTCTGGCTGTTGTGCCTCAACTCCAATCATCGGCTGACCGGCGTAGTTCGATCCGGTTTGCCGTCATCGCCGTGGTGATTTCGCTGATCGGCTGCGCGTTGGAAGCAGGATTGTTTCTGAAGCTGCATTCGATTCTATAAAGAACGCGACGTTAGCAGAACCAAAATGTGGCAACCCTATGGAGCGAAAAAACGATTCGCCCGCACCGATAAGGAAACTTCGTGGCTGGAACTTCCATGAGCGCACTCAAGACACTCTATCGCCATTCGTCCCACTATCTCGGTGGGCGAGTGGTTGTCATGCTCATGGGATTTATTTCCTTCCCGGTTTTCACGCGCGTCTTTTCCGTTGCTGAATACGGTGCTATCAACCTGATTACGAATACCGTCCTGCTTTTGACGGTGCTATCTAAATTTGGTTTTCAGCATTCCGTTCAGCGTTATTACCCTGAAGGCGAGTCTGCCACCAGCGCCGATACTCTGCGTCGTTACTACTCAACCCTGTTCTACAGCACTGCGCTTCTTGCCTTGGTTTTGACTTTGCTGTTCGTCGCGGCACTGCTCCTTGGAGCCGGACGTTTCTTTGGAATCACAGCCGTCGGCACGCTTCTGCTTGCGTGCAGCCTGGTGATGATCCGCTCGCTCCGCTCCATGCAGATGAATCTGATGCAGATGGAGAATAAGACGCGGCTCTTCAATGGCATGGATATCCTGCAAAAAGCGCTCACCATCGGCGTGATCTGCGCATTATTGTTCTTCTGGCAGAAAACCATCTTTGCTTTCTTCCTTGGACTGGTAATCGTTGAGGGCATTATCCTTCTGCAATATGTGCCCATTCTAAGTCGCCGACAGCTGCTTTCTCCCAGCATGTTTGACGTAGGTTTCCTCCGCACAGCGGCTGCCTTCTCACTGCCATTGATGGCTGCGGAAATCTCATGGTTCGTCCTAGACTCCGGCGACCGCTTCTTTATCCAGCATTATCTTGGCGCGCAGGCGCTCGGCTTTTATGCCGCCGCTTACGGTATCGCCATCTATCTTCAGGATGTAATGATGGCGCCACTGCAAATGGCGCTCTTTCCCATCTGCATGCGCGTCTGGAATACTGAAGGCAAGAAGGCCCTGCAGGATTTTCTCTCCCGCAGCCTGGACCAGTTTATTTTCGTCGCTGTTGCAGTCGTGTGCGTGGCAATCGTAACCTCGCGCGATGTCATCGTCCTGCTGGCCTCGCGAAAATTTCAGCAAGCGCACACCCTGCTGCCGTTCCTGGTCGTCGGGCTGGTTCTTTCGGCAGTGACCATCTATTTCCGTCCGGGTCTCATGATCCACAAACGCGCTACCAAGATCGCTGCCGCAACTTTTTATGCGGGCTTTCTCAACGTGGCGCTGAACGTAATCCTGCTTCCGAGGATTGGCCTTGTAGGCGCGGCGATTGCCACCACAATAAGCTATGCCGGAATCGTGGTGTTTCTTGCCTATCAATCATTGCGCGTTCTGCCATACAAACTTGAACTCATTTCTTTTGCCCGATACGCCATAACCGGCGCTGCCATCGCATGGCTGGTTACTCAGCTGCCCGTGGAAACACCTTTGCTTAGCGCGGTAGTGAAGGGAAGCCTCATCCTGGTGCTGTATGCCGCAATCCTTTTTGCCATCGATCTGCGCGTGCGCGAGTTGCTTACCAGTATGTGGACCGCACTGACTGGCTGGTTGCATTCTTCCAGCGAACCGGCTCTTAAGCCGATTCCAGCCATGACGGAGAGGATCTAAGCCATGCATTTTGGACTGGAACAATACGTCCCTCTGGCCCTCTATATCGGCGCAGTCGCTGCCTTTTTGCTTTCGCTTTTCTGGAAGCCACAGGCCGGGTTATATTTTCTGGTTCCGCTGTTGCCTCTGCAGACCATTCGCTATCGCATCCTCGATTTTCCTCTAGGCAACAAACTGATCGACATGCTCTTGCTGGGCGTGGTACTGGGCGCGGTCTTTAAAGACGGCTTCCGCTTCGCCAAAACGCCGATGAACAAGTTCCTCATCATCTTCGGCGTCTTCTGCTACGTCCAACTCTGGCGTGGCGCATTCTTTCTGAATACAGAAATGCCGCTCTCCATCAGTGATCCGCGTTTCTCCAATTGGAAGAATTACATGGTCATGTTCATCATCTTTGCCGTCACCGTGAGTGTGATCAAGGATGTAAAGCAGATCAAGATTATCGTCGTGCTCATGTGCCTTTCCGTGCTGGCGGTGAACAAAGGTTATTACGGAACCATGAGCGACCGTGACACGTCTCACTTCTCCTATGACGTGCGCGATGGCGGCGCTCTGGGCTATGCCGGCGTAAATGGCGTTGCGACATTTGAAGCCGAATTCATGTTATTTGTGCTGGGGCTGAGCGCTTTGCAGAAACGCAAATCTCTCAAGCTCGCTCTCTGGGGACTTTTCGCCTTCAGCGCTTATTGCCTTCTGTTTTCTTACTCGCGCGAAGCCTATGTAGGAGTTCTCGTTGGTTTGTTCTTTCTCGGACTGGTCCGGCAGCGCTGGGTGCTAGTCGCGCTTGCTGTTTTCTTGTTCAGCTGGCAAAGCTTTGTTCCGATCTCTGTCCAGGAACGCGTGCTCATGACCTATGACAAGAATGAGCAGCAGCTTGATACCTCGGCGCAGGACCGCGTCGTCCTGTGGGATGACGCCATGAATCTGTTTCATCAGAATCCCGCGCTCGGCGCCGGTTTTGATACCTATGAATGGCAGCATCGAGTGGGTATTTATACTGACACGCATAACTATTTCCTGAAAGTTCTGGTGGAAACCGGCGTCCTGGGGCTGATGCTCTTCCTCTTTCTTCTGGCCAAAATGACTCGCCTGGGAGTGAAGCTGTACAGGACCGCTCAGGACCCATTTCTTCAGTCGGTCGGTTTGGGCTTTTCTCTCTTGATGGCATGTGTCTTCGTCGTGAATTTCTTTGGCGATCGCTGGCTGTATGTGGAAGTAAACGGCTTTCTCTGGGTCATGCTGGCGTGTGTGGTACGCGGCCAGATGATAGAAAGCGAACGCAGGGAAGAGCCTGTTATGCTCGCAACGGAAGTTCCGCCCCAGCCGTTACCCTGGGACCGTGAAGAAGAGCCTGCGTTGGTGTAAGAGACAGAAAAATTATTATGTGTGGAATCTTTGGACAAATCGGCAACTCACCGGCAGATGAAAAATGCGGGCTGCAACTCCATCATCGCGGCCCTGATGATGCCGGGCTTAAGTATTTTACATTGTCCAATGGCTCCGTCTGGGTAAGCTTGGAGCACCGCAGGCTGTCCATTATCGACCTTTCCTCCGCCGGACATCAGCCCATGTGCAATGAAGATGAGTCTATCTGGATCACCTTCAACGGCGAAATTTACAACTTCCAGGAATTGCGCACCCAGTTGCTTGCCGCCGGCCACACCTTCCGTTCCCACACTGATACTGAAGTCATCATTCATGGCTATGAGGAGTGGGGCGCTGAGGTGGGGAAGAAGCTGCGCGGCATGTTTGCTTTTGCCATCTGGGACAATCGCCATCGCCGCATGTTGCTGGCGACCGATCATCTGGGCAAAAAGCCGCTCTTCTATTCGCATATCGATGCCGGCCGAAAATTCGTTTTTGCCTCAGAGATCAAAGCCATTCTTCAGGCCGGTGTGCCTGCGGAACTCGATCCCGTGGCCATGCACGACTATCTCACGTATTTGTATTTCCCTTATCCCTCCACCGCCTTCAAGCACGTGCGCAAGATGCCGCCCGGTTCCGCAATGGAGATCGTGGTCGACTCTGATGGTGACCTGCACAGGCGCGAATGGAAATATTGGGACGCCGCCGAGACCGCTGCCACGCCGTTGCACATGTCGGAAGCGGAGATGATTGATCGCGCGCGTGAATTGATGGAAGAATCCGTGAAGCTGCGCATGATCAGCGACGTTCCGCTGGGACTCTTCCTGAGCGGCGGACTTGATTCCAGTGCGATTACTGCCTTTGCTGCAAAGAACAGCCCGGAGCAGGTCAAAACTTTTACCATCGGATTCCAGAACAGTAAGTTTTACGATGAGCAGCCTGTAGCCAAACTCGTCGCTGAAAGATTCAACACTGAGCATCATATTCTGCAGGCAGATGAAGCCTGCGCTGCCTACATGACAGACGTGGTGCGCCACTTTGATGAGCCATTCGGGAATCCTACGGCAATTCTTGAATACATCATCACCAAACAAATGCGGAAGCACGTCACAGTCGCGATCTCTGGTGATGGAGGCGACGAACTCTTTGGCGGCTACGTGCGTTATGCCGGCGCTGCCATGGCCCGTCGCTACCGCCAGTTGCCGCAGTTCGTCACCAAAGGCTTAGTCTCACGGTTGTCCGGCTTCATGAATGACGCTACCGACGGACGCCACGGCTTCCGCCGCATGCGTGAATTTGCGCAATCGGCCTGGCAGGCTGAAGAAGATAT
>DATBVH010000010.1:0-4994 GCA_036515395.1 Candidatus Angelobacter sp. | reverse complement strand
TCAAGAACCACGTGTCTCTCGCCAAAATTGAGTCCACTAGCGACATTTGCTCTTCAGGCTCAGTTTGAGAGAAGCCGGCAGTGCCAGATATGCTTTCCTCTCTCTTTCCCAAAAAACCGCAAATCCCGCTCTCCGCATGGCCGACCTGGTGGCCGACCACCCCGCCGCCTGTCCCTTACTGCGGAGCACCCTAAATCCCTGCAAACTCGCGATTTGCGGCAAAACTGAATCTTTAGAGGTTCGTGATTTTCTCGCCAACAACTGCGGACAAAATTTCCGCAACTCCAACAATAACAAAATCCTTTTGAAACTTTAATCTTCCTCTCGCTCGATTTTAATAACCCAGGCGCATTGTATGCGTGAGGGCTGACACCGTCTTCCGGCAGTGCAGGTCAAGATGGCCGTGCAAAAAACCATCTGCAGTTGATTTGCATGGTGTCCAAGACAGTTGGGCAACAGGTTCCAGAGAGGTACAAATAGGAACCGGGCTATTAGGTGTCAGCACTGTTCCGAGCCACAGCCAATGAGCCGTGGCCGGATGCAGGTAAACACTTAAGGAGCGCAGCCAATGAGCCGTAAACAGCCTGAAGGATTTTTTTTGTCTGAAAATTCCTCCAAAGCTAGACTTCGGGAAGCAGAAAACGCAAGAAACAATCGAGCAGAGATCGTCAAAGCTTATTCACAGGGCAAAATCTCTCGTCGCGATCTGGTCAAGTGGGGCTTAATCACAACTGGTGGCATGCTGGCCCCCATTCACGGTCTTAATCCATTCGTTAATAGCGCCTATGCGGGTTCATTAAACGGTCCCACTGGCGCGCCGCCCAGCCCGGGACTCAACGGTCTGGCTTTCACGCAGCCGATGCTTCGCTTTGAGCTGCTTGACCGTAACCCAATCTCTTCCGCCACTCCGGCCCCCACAGCATTAGCCAATCAGACGCCAATCAACATGGCCCCTGAATTGGGCGGCGGTTTGGGACCGATGGAAGGACGCCCTCCGGGACAGGATTGGGCGCACCAGCGTTTTAATGAATTCGCGCCGCAGGTATTGATCGAAGCCACGCAGGAAGGCGCCAAGATCAACACTAAAAACGGCCAGAGCATTCATCCTAAGTTCCATCCCAATCTTCCCGACCAGGGCCCGTTGGCAATGTGGACTTTCAACGGAACCATTCCGCCCAAGTTGGCGATTGGCCGTTACGGCGAACCGATCATCTTCCGCCATCACAACCTGCTCCCTGCTGATGTCACGAAGAACGGTGGATTCGGACGCCACACAATTTCAACCCACGAGCATAACGGACACCACGGTGCGGAGAACGACGGCTTTACCGGCGCGTTCTTCTTCCCCGGACAGTTCTATGACTATCACTGGCCGATTATCCTGGCCGGGCATGACAGCATCAACGTTGACGCGACCGATCCAATGGCCGGCAGCCCGACCGACGCGGGCGGAATCAACAAGGTCGCGGGCGACTGGCATGAAACCATGTCGACCCACTGGTTCCACGATCACATGTTCAGCTTCACTTCGCAGAACGTGTACAAGGGCAACGCTGCCATGTTCAACATTTACAGCGCGCTCGATCGTGGCAATGAAGAATTGAATGACGGCGTAAACCTGCGGCTGCCCAGCGGCTCTTCAAAGTCATGGGGCAACCTGGATTACGACATCAATATCATGCTGGCTGACAAGGCATGGGACGCAAACGGACAGCTCTACTTCGATATCTTCCAGCTCGATGGATTTATCGGCGACGTGATGACCGTGAACCTCTGCTACAAGCCGTTCTTTGAAGTGGAGCGCCGCAAATATCGCTTCCGCATCCTGAACGCCAGTGTTTCGCGTTTCTTCAAGTACGGTCTTTCTGACGGTTCGCCGATGATTCAGATCGCGAACGACGGCAACCTCATGCCACAACCGGTGCCGCAGATTGTGTCCGACGAGCAGGGCATCGCAGAACGCTATGACTGGGTCATTGACTTCTCTCGCTACAACCTTGGAGATAAGGTCTGGCTGGTGAACGTCTGCGAACACCAGGATGGCAAAAAACCTTCGGCAGATCGCACCATTGCTGACGCACTTGCTGGTAAATCTTCTGATCCTTGTGTTGGTAAGATCCTGGAATTTCGCATCACCGCAAATCCGGCCAAGCCCGATCTGAGCCAGATCCCTGCGCAGATGATTCCCAACCCTGATCTCTCGAATGTCCCCGTGGTACGCGAGCGGACGTTTGAGTTTGGCAGCGGCGCCAAGAGTCTTACCGACCCAACGGATAAAGATCCGTGGGGCGTTAAGACAGATGGCGGCACCATGCTGCAAGCCGACTATGGCCGGGTTTCTGCCGCGCCCACACCGGGTACGCGTGAAATCTGGACCCTGAAAAATGCCGGCGCAGGCTGGGACCATCCAGTTCACATCCACTTTGAAGAAGGCCAGATTCTTGCCCGCAACGGCAGCGCAGCCAATGTGCCTGCGTGGGAAAAAGGCCGCAAGGATGTGTATCGCCTGCGTCCGGGTGGAAGCGTAACTTTGACCATGCAGTTCCGCGAGTTCTACGGGATGTTCATGGAGCACTGCCACAACACCGTGCATGAAGATCACGCCATGCTGGTTCGTTGGGAACTGGATCGCGGCCTGGTTCCAATGCCGACTCCGATTCCGACGCCCCAGGGTGTTGGCTACATTGCATCAACCACATTGCCCACAGCGTTTAACCAGCCTTCCGTCGCATCTGGACCCAAGACTGGCTCTACGACTTCCGGCGGCGGCAAGGGTGGAAATGGCGGAGGCGGTCTGGATAACGGCACCTCTGGCGGGGGCTCTGGCAAAGGTAACTCCAGCAGCGGCGGCGGGAGCGGTTCCGGTAAAGGCTCCAGCGGCAGCGGCAAAGGTAAATAACTGAACAGGCACAAGTGGCGGGCCGTCCTTCCGGGGCGTCCCGCTGCTTTTAACAACATGATTATTTGGGAACCGAAGGAACCAGACACCATGCGACGGAATGGTTGGACCACCCTGGCGGCGACAGCCGCGCTCGTGCTTGTTGCTGCATTTTATTTGATCGTCGGCGTAACTCCCGCGGCAGCCGATAACGCCTATTGGGGCGCAAACTATTTCCCCAACGTACCTCTCATCACACAGGATGGCAAAACCATCCACTTTTATGACGATATGCTGAAGGGCAAAATCGTCCTGATCAACTTTATTTACACCGAATGCGGCGAGACCTGCCCTCTTGAAACTGCCAAGCTCGCCCAGGTTTACAAGTTGCTCGGCGACCGCATGGGCAAAGACATCTTTTTCTACTCCATAACGGTTGATTCCAAGCGCGACACTCCTGCTGTCCTCAAAGCCTACGCAAAGAAATTTCATACCGGGCCTGGCTGGTACTTCCTGACCGGGAAGAAGGAAGATATCGATACGGTTCGCAAAAAGATTGGCATGGCCGGGCGACTGGACGAAGATCCTCTCACTGGACACACCAGCAGCCTGACCTTGGGCAACGAACCACAAGGCCAATGGATGCAGGACAGCTCATTTGACGATCCACGTTTCATTGCAACCATCGTTGGCAATTGGCTTACGGCCGGATACCGCAAGGCCAGCAACAGTTATGAGAACGTGCCTAAGATCGACGAGTCTACTGGCGGCGAAGGGCCGTCTATGTTCCGCACGCGTTGCGCCGCCTGCCACACCATTGGCGGTGGCGATGGCGTCGGCCCGGACCTGCTCGGCGTCACAACCGCTCATGGTCGTGACTGGGTAGCCAGATATATCCTTGCGCCGGATAAAGCGCTGGCGGCAAAAGATCCAATTGCCATGGCTCTTTTCAAGAAATACAACAAAGTCAAAATGCCAAACCTCCACCTGACTCCGGTGGATGTGAAGACTTTGCTCGACTATTTCGATAAACAAACGGCTACCGTCGCACAGGCCGGTGATTCATCCGCAGACAGTGCAGGCGCGATGAAGCCCGAGCCGGTATCCACCAAAACCAGCCAGGCGCCAGGCAGAAAATAATTGCCGTCCAGGCTGCGAGTGGGGCCGCCCGATGCTTGCATGCGTCGGGCGGTTTTTTGCTAAAGCGGCTCTTGGTCATTAGCCTTTGGCTTGATTCGGCAAGATCACGGGCAATTACGCCCTGGTAAAACAAATCGTAAGATGCCATGGCACAATTCCTTCGGATCGATTAACGGCCAGTGGTAACGATCCAAAGCTAAGAGCCAAAGGCCAAGAGCTAACAGCCGCCTCCTGTTACAATCCCAACTCATGTTTTCCCGTCCCCCTGGATTCACTTACAAGAACGACGAACTTCATTGCGACGGCCTTGGCATCAACAAGCTCGCAAAAAAGTTTGGGACACCTTTGTATCTTTATTCCGGCACGGCCATACGCGAGCGTTATCGCGTGCTGGAAAGCGCATTCCACCACGTAAAGCACACGCTGTGTTATTCAGTGAAAGCAAATTCAAATCTGAGCATCCTTCGCCTGCTGGCGGGGATGGGCGCGGGCTTTGACATTGTTTCCGGAGGTGAACTGGAGCGGGTTCGCCGTGCGCATAAAAAGTCGCTCAGCAAGGTAGTGTTTTCAGGCGTTGGCAAGACCGCCGACGAACTACGCCTCGCGTTGCGTAGCGGCATTCTGTTATTCAACGTGGAGAGTGAAGGCGAGCTCGAGCTGCTGGCTGCCTCTGCCGCGGAGCTGCGCAAGGTCGCTGACATCGCGTTGCGCGTGAACCCTGACGTGCCGGCTGAAACACATCCATATATTTCTACCGGGCTGCGCGAACACAAATTTGGCGTGCCGATCAGCAGCGCGCGCGAGCTTTGCCGTCGTGCCGCGCAGCACAAGTATTTGCGCGTGGCCGGGGTGAGCCTGCATATCGGTTCACAAATTAGTGACGTTACGCCGTTTCATTTGGCCATGGAGCGAGCAGTGGACCTGGCGCTGGAGCTCATCGGCGATGGCCAAAAAATCCGCTTTATAGACGCGGGCG
>DATBVH010000009.1:0-5189 GCA_036515395.1 Candidatus Angelobacter sp. | reverse complement strand
TCCGAAAGACTCTGGTACTCAGAGAGAAGTGGGGCCGAAAGCTGTCTTAATGGCAAGCTGGTTACTTGGTTGCGGCTGCTTCGGCGTTTCGGAGTTCAGCCACGATTTCTGCGGCTGCCGTGCGCGCAAGATCACCCTTATCGGGCGGGAAAGAGATGGCTCCCACGCGAGCGTGTCCACCGCCGCCATAGCGTTCACAGATCTTGGCCAGATTGACCATGTTCTGCCGGTTGGTCCATGGATTCGATCCGACAGAAACTTTCACGCGGAAGCTGCTGCTGCTCAAGCCCACACTATAGACCGAGTCCCGGTGCAGATAATAAGGAATAAACTTGTTGTAGCCTTCCAGGTCCTGATCGCTGATGTCAAAGTAAATCGTTCCCTGTTTGCACTCTGAGCGCTGGCGCAATATGTCAATCGACCGGCGATGGCGCGCCATCAGCGGTGGTACAACCGAGGCAACAAAAGGCTCTTGCAGCACGTCAGCCAGCGGCTCACTCACGAGATAAGGAATCAAGCGAGGAAGAAACTCAGGATCGTTGGTGGATTCAATCGCCATGGTCAGCTTCATAGCTGGCTCGGCCATCTCGACGGCTTCTTCGGGGCTCTGGAACTGGGCGCCATCGATGATATCAGCCCAGCGAATCAGCTCTTCCACCGGACGCGGATCGAAACCAAATTTCTGCTCTGCTATATGCGCTAAAAACTTTGTGCAGGACTTGTACTCAGGAGCGAAGAACTTCTGGCTCTTATCGCTTACGCGATAGTGCTCCGCGTCTTCCGGCGAGAGAAATGCGCTCTGATGATGATCAAACCACCAGGTTATGTGCGGAGAAGCCGAATACTTGAAGTCGACAATGGCGTTCTCATCGCCATCAAAATCGGCTTCATTGAAGAGCGCGCCTGCGCGATGTACCAGTCCGGTGAACTGGAAGTCCACATCGGAGCGGATGCGTTCGCGGTAAAAGCGGGAAAACAGCGCCGCCGAGGCCGTCCCGTCAAAACATTTGCCGTGAAAAAAGACCCTGACTTTCAAAAGACCTTTCTCTGCTCTTCAGAAATATGCATTAAGTAAAGCTACTAGAAATGACATTCCCGCGCGGCAATGTCAAGCAGGTACACGCCTTGGTGTTGCTGATTTCGGCACTTTACCGCGACAGAGGCTTGCAGTAGCCGTTACCGATCATTTGTAAATGGAAAGCTGCTCGGCCGGCTTTTGCAATTTGATGGTGATTTCATGATTCGGCTGATCGATGCTGAAATCTTCTCCGTACGTCCTGAATCCCGGCGCAATCACCTGAATGCGAACTTTGCCGTAAGGAATGCCCGTGGCTTCCGCTTTGCCATCGTCATGGGTCTTCAATTCAAGGCCTTCCTGCTTTTGTTTGCCATGATTATCAATGAGATGAATCACCACTTCAGCATTTTTCACCGGTTTGCCACTGGAATTCCTAATGACCGTCATATTAATAGCCGCGGTCTTTTGCTCCGGGACTGGGGGTTTCTTTCCCGCAATGGCAATGGCTGGGAAAATCATGGCAAGCAGGCAAACAATAGCAAGGCGCTGGATATTCATGGCTGCCACTATTTTACAGCCTGAGTGGCTTATACCCTAGCCCGCAGGTGCAGGATCAACGGCCCTTCGCGGCTTCAACTGGACCATGACGGTGGCAACCAGCACGGCCACGATCCCCACAATCTGCATAATCCGCAGCGATTCACCGACAAAAAGCACGGCAAACAGGATGGCAAACACCGGTTCAAGGCAACTGGTGATGACGGCGCGGGTGGGATCAAGGTATTTCAATCCGCTGAGATAGAGCATGTAAGGGAGCGCCATAGAGAGACAGGCAAACACGAACAAGAAACCCCATTGCGGCCCGCTGAAGTTCTGCGCCATCAGTTTCCATGGAGGATTAACCACCGTCCACATGATCGTTGCTCCCAGCAGCAGATAAAACATGACCGTGAACTGGTGATTTCGCGTCACCAGCCCTTGTCCGGCGACGTTATAGAAGGCATAGCCAAATGACGCGAGCAAAGCAGAAGACACGGCAATCACGCTGAATTTGACGCCGGTCTGAAAGACTCCAATGGCCAGAGCCGTTCCGACCATCGCCACCAGCGCTGCTGTGGTGCGCTGCAGAGTCGCCCGTTCCCTGCCGCGCGCAACCATATAGATCAATACCCAGAGAGGCGCGGTGTACTGGACGGTAATTGCCAGTGAGACGGTGGATTTCTGCACCGCATAGTAATAGAAGAAATTGGAGCAGGCCACGCCCAGCGTTCCCACAAGCGCGCACAGGATGAGGTCGCGCCTTGAGATGGAAAAGATGCGACGGCCGAATTTCAGCAACAGAATCGGCCCAAAAACCAGGACGGTAAAGGTGGTCCGGGCCTGTGTAAGCACCACGGGAGAAATCAAGGAATGGCCGGCAAAGAGTCCGCCATTAAAGATGTATTTGCCGACGGCAGCAGCAGCGCCCCAGAAAAACGTCGCTGAGGCCACAAAGAAATAGCCCCGCCATGGATGTTGCCACTCCGGCGCGGGGCTTATTGATTTTTTGACGGCGAACTCACTCTGCAAGCATCGCGTCCAGACGCTCAGGATCAAAGCCGACCATCACTTGTTCTCCGACGACAATGGTTGGCGTGGAACGGCTCTTATAGGTGCGCACCAGCTCAAAAACCGCCTGCTGGTCAGAACTCACGTCTTTCACTTGAAACTCAATACCTTTCTCCGAAAGGTAGGACTCAGCCCATGAGCACGGCGGTCAACCGGGCTGGCTGTAAACCACAACTTTCTTTTGCGACATGAAAGGAACTTCCCCCTTTGTCTGGATTAGATTCTTTCCGCTACCGCAATGTTTCTTTTATTTCCTTGCCGGAGCAACAGTTTCCGTGCCGGAAAGCCGCACTTCAGTAACGATCTTTGCTGTAGATTTCAGCATCGCGGAGACCGAGCAATACTTTTCTTCAGAGAGCCTGACCGCGTCTTCCACCGCCTTGCGTGAAACCTGCCCGGAAACCGTATAGATGAGTTTGATGGAAGTATAGACTGTCGGCGCTTCTGTGGCACGAACTGCCTCAGCCTTCACGTGCACGCCGGCAAATGGTTCGCGTTTCTTACGTAGGATGCTCACAACATCCGTGGCGGTGCAGGCACACAGGCCCATTAGGACCATTTCCATGGGACCCGCAGCGGTGTTCCGGTGGCGGTCGGAGTCGATCACGATAGCATGACCGCTGCTGGCATTGGCAACAAAGCGCTCGCCATCCGTCCAGGTAACCTGCGCTTCAACATTCATGCTCCTGATCCTCCTGGTGGCCGCGAAAACTCTATCATACGGCAGGCTGCCAGTACGCGGGCCCTTTGAAGGGCGGTAATGAGCAATTCCGACTGCAGTCGTCGACTGAGTTTGCATCAGGAGGCCCTCGCAGAATGTCTTCGGCTATTCTGTAAATTCCATTTAGGAACAGGGTCATTTAAAAAATAATGATGGATAACCGCAAACTCGTGAAACTCATAATCTAATTCTTCACTATGTCATAGAGAGATAATTCTCCAGCAATCCTGGAATTATTGAGAAGAAGCAAATCCCTTCCAAAGACTTCCGGGACCTGCAATCTGGCAGTCGCCAAATGAATAAATTGGGGGGACCATCGTATGTCTACATACAAGTCGTTTTATCGCAATAGCATTATGTTTATATTGTTTTGCCAGATATGTGCTGCTCAAACCCAACCGCAACCCTTGCAATCTTTTGGGTATATCGGAGTCGCCGATTATCTAAGATCACATCCTGGTCAGCATATAGCGGCAGACTGGGACTATCTTAGCGTTGATCCCCCGCCCTGGGACCCGAATGCTGTAGTAAGCTTGCAAAGCACATTCCAACTTCTCCAAAGCAACATCAGCCCGCTCAATCAGCCGCATCCGTTGAAAGCCTTTATTGATCTTGGCGGCGTATTCTGGATTCAAGACCTTAACTCCAGTGATCCCAACGTATATAAATTGCGCGATGATGCATATGACCGCTGGCTCAAGTTCATTGATGCCCAGGGTTCGTATTTCTATCCATCGCAGATCGGACAATATGTCTTTGCGTTTACTATTGCGAATGAACCGACTTTTCATCAGATACCAATGAGCGACGTGCAATGGGCAGCAAATCTAGTGAAGACGTCCGGATTCCCCAATATTCCCACCGCGGTAGTCGAAGCGGGAAATCAGGTGGCTGGTGCTGAATATCTCAATCGTCCTTTGGCTGATTTCGTTGATTGGTGGGGAATAGATTATTTTGGAATTCATCCAAGCGCTGATTCTCGCGTTACCGATGCGATGTCTCATTTACGCACGCTGATGGCTGGATTAACGCATTCGCAAAAGAAGCTTTTCAATGCGATAGATGGATTTTACGATTCCACCATACATGCCTGTATTGGGAAAGGTGAGATGCCGGGACTCGCGCAAGCATGGTTCACCATGGCCAGCGATGATCCGGATATGATTCTTACAGGTGTTTTCCTCTTAACAGACCTGGATCAGAATTCACCCGGTTCTGCATCTCTTGGAGCAGAGGTTCTAGAGAAGCATGCCCACTTATGGCAGGCCGTTCAGAATCGGAAGACACCTCTCTACCAAAGCCACCTCGAAAATGTAAATTGTCAGACAGTTTCAGGGTGGGCTTGGGACAGCAATCAGACCGACGGCTCTCTTTTAGGGACTCAGGGATATACTACAAACCCAGCTTATCTTGATATTTTTGTCGATTCCGATTTCGTACGTACTTTCTCCGCCAAACTGCAGCAATCTACCGTGTCATCTGATCCTATCGTTGGAAATGGATTTCACGGATTCTCAATCCCACTGCCGGATGGCGCCAAGAATGGCATAGCGCATACTGTCCATGTCCGAATCTCTGGAACCACAACCGAAATTCCTGGAAGTCCCAAGCAGATAACCTGCTCTAACCCAACCGGATATCCAGGAACACAATTGGCCAGTGGAAGAGTTAACGTGCCTTACTCGCAAAGTATTTGGCCGTTTTCCAATCCTGAAGATTATTCGTTTGTGCTAATTAGCGGCCACCTGCCTGCCGGCCTCTCGATCAACAGCCAGGGAGTCATCACGGGAACACCTACCGCGTCCGGGTCGCTTTTCTTTTCCGTTCGAGTTGGCCAAGTCG
>DATBVH010000008.1:0-3373 GCA_036515395.1 Candidatus Angelobacter sp. | reverse complement strand
AACACGGTCACTCATTCCCAGCCAGTGTCCAATGGGCGGAAATGTAAACAGCGCCAGCGCACCCAGAGCCAGAATAGCCGCAATGGCGAACGAAGAATCTTCGTCATCCGCTTCAATCGCGCCTTTCGTGGCGATAATCGCCGAAACACCGCAAATCGAGCTGCCGACGGCGAGCAGAGACGTCAGCTTGGGACTGAGTCCAAAGATCCTGCCCAGAAGCGTCATGAAACCGATCGATAAGATCAACTCGATCATGACCAGGGTAAGGCTGACCGCGCCCAACTTTAGAACGTCTACCAGCAGGAAGCGCGCTCCCAGCAATACAATGCCGGTCTTGAGCCAGAATTCATAGGTCGCAATTCCCGGCTTGAAAACCTGGGCAACGCCGATGGTGTTTGAGATTAAGAGGCCAATCAGGATCGCCCACAAAACGTATTCTATGTTGGGAACCACCATATGATGGGCTTTGGTATAGGTTGCAATTGACTTCTCCAGGACCTTTCCCGCTAATCCCACAATCGTCAGCAGAGCAATGCCAGGCAGCATGGCCAGAAATCTGCGCGAGAGTGGAAATGGTTCTGCTCTCAGTACGGCTGTTGTAGTTGCCATTGAAAATCCTCCAATCACTTTTGTTGTGCGTTACCATCCCACATGCTTCAATGCGCCCAGTTTCACGAGCGCCGCTAACAGCAGGGCAATTGCCACGGCCCAGCCATCCAGCGAAAGACTTCTTTTTGGTTTCTCTTGTGTCACTTGATTTGCCATTGATCCAATCTCCTTTATGTCAGCTTTTTGAAAATCGCGTGTGCTTGCCGCAAAACAAAAAGCCCACTCACGTCTGGTGAGTGGGCTTCAATATCTTCTAAAACTATTGCCGCTCTAAAATCACCCGCCAGATGTGCCGAACAAGACGTATGAACAACATGAGTTGTTCATACACATCGGCATCTGGCGAAGAGTCTTCATGCGAGAAAGGTATCTTATCGAGCGTGTTGGATGTTTGTCAAAACTAATTCGATTCTCAATATTTGGTGTGTTGGCCGGTTCCCAATTTGGGACAAGTTGCGCAGCGCCTGTGGGCTTCAGCCAGAGATCCGCGGCAAGGCGTTAATATGCACGGCGATTCGGCCACGGAACTTACTTTTTAGTAGAACGGCAGACACATTTCTCAACATGACCGGCATCGATGTGGTGCTCCTTCAGCAATCGCTGAATTCCTGGGTCCGTTAGCAAGCACCGCAACACATCGCACCAATTCTTGCCACCAGGGTCGGTATGCGGAGGCTGGTTGTTGCCGCCTCTCCACGCCAGTCCCGTGCGTGTCTGCTCACGCGTGAATGGGAATCCGCGCAAGGTGGTCCCCTTCGCAAGGAAGCGCACCGGATACACTCCGGCCAGCGCCGCCGGAACGGCTGCTTCAAAAACTCCTGGATCTGTTTCGGACATCGGTACGGTAACGCTGGTGCCATCCGGCCGATTCACAATTGCCTTTACCTTCGCGCGATGGTCCACCGGCAGGCCGATCTCCGTCAGCACCGCCCGTAAATGGAAGATCGTGCCCGGCTCGTAGCTAGCCTGTGTTAGAAACGCGGCCATGTTCAGGCTGCTACGCGCATGCACCACTACGCTGTACGGCACACCCGACGAGGCGCTTGGCGCCGCACCGGCTGCGTTGCGAATCGACGAGAGATACTCTTTCCATCCCGCATCTGAAATCTTCAGCACTACGTGCCACCGGCCCTGATGCGCGCCTGTGCCGTTTACGACCACTGGCAGCGTCGATCGGTAGAAGCTGAGCTGCGGGTCAGCCGCAAACTTCACGCCAACAACACCGCCCAACGCACTGTGATCAATTCGTACGCCTGCGGGCGTCTCCAACTGGAAATTGAACGCCCACGGCGCGGGTGAGAGCACGATAGCATCGGAACCGTAATCCGCCTCATTGAGGTTGAACGGGATTCGCGCTTCAACGCCCGGCGGGAGGCTGCCTTCGGGGTCGACAACGATATCCGCATTGGTGACTCCCGCCAGAATCTGCACAAAATATTTTGCCAGGCGAAATGTGTCATTAGGTCCCAACGCATCGGTCAACAGGAGGTAGCCTCCAGTGTTGTTGACCAGCTGACTAAGCGCGACCGGATTCACCTCCTGCACCGTTCCTAGTCCAATGGCGAATACGCGATCATTGATCAGTCCCATCACGTCGGCGATGTATTTCGATGCCGTTTCCTCGCCGTCGGTGAACACCACGATCGCCTTGGAATCGTATCCTGCCAGTGGCGTGAGCGTGTTGTGCGCCAACTCCACACCATCACCGATCGCGGTCAGTCCCATGAGATTTGTGGTGTGTGCGGCGATCGCGGCATTCGCCGCGGCGATTCCTCCGCCGCCCGCGGACGTCACAGGCATCACAGGAAACGCATCCGTATCAAAGCTGACAATTCCGATTCCATCCTGATCGGGAAGAAGTTGCGGGAAACCCGGCGCCGCGGCATGCAGCACGTCAATGCGCTTCTTTCCCGGTACGCCGGAGGGATCATTCATGCTCCCTGATTTGTCGAGCACCATCACCGCCGCCACCTTGGGCTGGGCTATGGTGTTCGCGTGGATCGGAATGACGAAGTCCTGCCCGTTCTCCATGCAGTGGACCGTCATCGTGCCTGTGGTTACAGCCCCTGGGCTTGTTCCCTGGAAAGAGACCCAGACCAGCATGTCCCTTTCGTCGTTGGTCGGAGCCGCCGCAAGCGCCGGGGGAGCCATTGCCAAATTGAAGGAGCCCGGGCCGGAAGTCACCATCGGCAACGTGGTCACTGATAGAGTGACTGCGCCGCAGGTCTGCACAGAAAAGACCGCCGCGCGCGACGTGGTCACGGAGGCCGGAACATCGTTGAAGTTGATGATCGGCGTGTCCTGCGAAATGGCGATTGCTCCGCCACCACAGGGCGCCTCGAGACAAAAAGCGATTAGGCCAGCGGTCACGTCCTTGACGATCTCCGCCATCTCGGTCCAGTCGGGCCGGAACTCCGTCCCCCATTCGATCACGTAGGAATAGATCTTCCCCTTGCTGGGATCGACGATATGCCGCGCGTAGGCGTAGTCGTCACTGGCCCCCGCCGTGGGATAGAGATTGAAGCTTTGCTTTGCGGTGTAGCTCTTGCCGCGTACCAAATGCAATGCATCGCGGAATACCAGGGCAAGGTTCTGCGCCACAGTGAAATCGCTGCCGATGATGTATTCCTTATAGGCCGCATCACCGGGAACGCCGCGGGTACCATCGAAGGCCGCGTTATGGAAATTCATTGCAGGGTTGGTCGACTGATTGTCATCATCGCCCCAGCTATACAGAATGTCTTCGGAGTAGCTGTGTACGTCA
>DATBVH010000007.1:0-10169 GCA_036515395.1 Candidatus Angelobacter sp. | reverse complement strand
CCCACATTCCAGGCACAGCCGCAGATGTACCCAGGTATCGCCGGTCTTGATGCAGTCTTCACAAACATGGGTATCGGTGGATTTAAATTTGATCTGCTTCAAGTGGCTGCAACTCTGAGCCATTGTTTCTCCTTATGTCTTCCCTTGTGCCGCTCCTTATGCCGCACCGGCGGCAGGTTTGTCGATTCGTTCCAGCGATGCGCGGTCCCACTTCGCCAGGTTCGCGCCAGCTTCATAGGTGCTCTGCAAAAATTCCAACACCGCTGCAGTAGGTGAATTCGCGCGGCGGGCGTCTTCATGCATCAGCAGAAATTCACCCAGTTGTTGATGATAAAACGCCGCTGCGGGACGCACTTTTTGCTCTGCAAAGCCTTGCGGCGTGGGCGCGGCATAGCAATAGAACGCGGCATCTGTCACGTCGCCGCCGCCAGTCCACCAGCCCGCGCTGATCACCTCGTGTGAATAGGCTTCCTGCATGATCTTGCGCAGCACCGGATCAGGGTCATTGCGCGGCGGGGCCGACCGTCCGGAAAAACGCGTGACCGCCAAATCAAAACTGCCCCAGAAGAAATGTACCGGGCTGGATTTGCCGACGAAGCGAGAACGAAAGACCTTAAATACGTCGTCCACGGAAACCAGCGTCCGCCAGAAGCGGCGCGCATACTCTTTGTCGTATGACGCGTGAGTTTTGTCCTGATCAAAAGCGATGGGGTTCGCGATCTCTACCGGCATATGCCAGATGCTTACGTCGATTTTCAACGCCCGCAGAGCGGACATAAATTCCTGGTAGAAATCGGCCACGGAGCGCGGCCCCAGCGGAATGATTTTAGTCGCCGGATCGCATGTCTTGATAATCAACTGGTGTTCGAGAAAATCAAATTCAATTTCAAATACGCGCTCGCCGTAAGGAATGGCCGAGGTTGTCAGGCCGCGCGCGCTCACATAAAGCGCAACGTTCCACCAGTGATTGGTCTTAGGAGTCAATGCCAGCCGCACTTTGCCGACAATCTGCGTCCACATGTGCAGCGTGTCCCGCGTATCTTGCCAGGCGGAAAGAGGTAATGCAGGCCAGCAAACGGGCGAATCGGAAATAGCAGTCTTGTCATTCTGCACCATTACTGCCTCCACAAGACTCAAGTATAAGGGCCAGGTCTTCGCAGGCGCAAAAGCAGGGCTGATGTTGAGCTGATCTCAAACGCGCTGGCCTCGGCGATCAACCAATACATCTGGTGTTAATCAATCTCGCGAACCGGTCGATGCGCTGCTGCCAACGCGGTTACCAGCAGCACCAGAGCGCCCGCTATAGCGAACATCCCCGGCAGACTCCACTTGAGAGCCACACCGGCTGCGGCGAATGAGATAGGCATTAGACCAATGCTGGCAAACATGATAACGCTCATCACTCGTCCCAGGAAGGCGCGCTCAACACGCTGCTGAAACCAGGAAATGAGATGAATATTGAGGAAGCCGGATGCCATTGCCGTCAGCAAGAGCACTGCAGACATGAGCCACAGGTGATTGAGTATCCCCATCGCGCTGAGGCTTATCCCAATTAGGGCGCTGACACCCAGCAGGAGGAGCCCGCGTTTATGATGTTTTCTTATCCCGGCAAGTAGCATGCCGATAAGTCCTCCTGCGGCCAGTGAAGAGGTTAGTACGGCAAAAGCAAGTGGCGATCCGAACTTCTCTTTGGCGACCCACGCCAGGCTCACGCTCATGGGCCCAGCGATGCAGAAATTGATCATGGCAACTACAAGCAGCAAGGAGCGGAGGGCCACGTCGGCGCCAACATAAGCCAGTCCTTCCTTGATGGAGCGCCACATGCCTTGCCGCGCCGCCGACTGCGCTTTCGGCGGATTCGGCAGCTTCCATAATGCACCAATGATAAACAGGAAGCTGATGGCATCAATGATGAAGGCCATTGCCGTCCCAAACATTTTTACTACCAGGGCCGCTGGCGCAGGCCCGACTAGCGTAGTGATCTGCAAAGTTGACTGCATCACAGAGTTCGCCGCCGGAAGCTGCTCGGGTTTCAGCAAAGAAGGCAGCAGGGTCTGCGAAGCAGGGGCATAAAAGGCGTCGGCCGCTCCGAATCCCAGGGCAAGCAGATAAAGGTGCCAAAGCTGGAGGGAGTGTAACCAGACGAGCACGCCTAACGCTGCCACCAGCAGCGTCCGCAACCACGCTGTAGTAATCATGATTCTGCGCGCGGAGAAGCGATCAGTAAGCGCGCCTCCTAAGAGCATCAGCACAGCGCGCGGGACCGCGGCTGTCATCAGGATGGTGCCCAGAGCAACGGCCGAGCCGGTGAGCTGGAGAATGAGCCACGGCATCGCGACCAGATAAAACTGGTCTCCCATCCAGGAGATGCTGTTTCCCATCCACAACAGGCGGAAGTTGCTATTGCGCAGGGGATGTTGCGGTGAAGTCGGAGCAGAAGATGAAGGCAAAGTGGCGGCTGCCATAAAAGTTTTCCTTATCAATCAGGGTTGCGTGTCAACTCGCCGGTCTTGTCATCGAGAAGTGAATGTGCCGCACGCAGCCACTCCGCCAAGTTTGCCCAGGGGCGTTCCGTTTCGGCTTCAGCGAAGGCGGTCGATTTCTTTTTGCCCCAGCCCAAGCCCCAGCCTAAAGACCGGATGTGTGTTTTCACGCGCAGGAAAGTCCTGCATTCATCGCTCTACCGGCGGCTTGTGTATTTGTAACCATCCCTATCTCCATCAGGGTTGAATCCGGTCCATAACCGCTGCCTTTACGTCGGCGCTTGCCTGGAGTGATCCACAGACTTTGAGCGACTTGATGACGGCGCAAGCCAGCTCTGGAGTCACGTCGTCAGAAAGCCGGAGGATGCCTGTCACGTTGAGTTCCAGTTGTTTGCCGGCGGCGCGCAGCTTTTCCAGGCTCTTGCGGTTGTGCATCGCAATGCCTGTTACAGTCAGGCGGTCCGCCGCCTGCCCGATTTCAACCCCATGCTTTTGCAGCAACTGATGAGCTGCCGATCGCATAAAGTCCCCGCGGCTCGCGTAAAGCCCTTGTTCCACCATTAAGTCCACTTGATGAAGCTCTTTCGCGTCCATGGTGATATCAAGTTTTTGCAGTTTCGAACCGGTAAAAGCGCCTGCTCCAAACTTTCCGATCAGGCCTGCCATCGCTATAAAACGCTCTTTGCGTTCCGCCTTCTTGTCCTGCTGCTCACGGTTTTCCATCGACAACGCCACCCCTTCGTATGTAAATGTAAATTTACATTTACATAAGTGTCAAGTACAATCTTGCTAATTGGTATAAATATTTCCTCATGGCAAAAAAGACTCTCGCACCCCAGCAGGAGCGCAGCCGCGAATCATTGCGGAAATTACAGAAAGCCACGGCTGAAGTTCTGGGCCAACACGGCGTGGATGGCGCCACTATTCCGCGCATCGCGCACCACGCCGGCCTTACTCCGGGCGCCATTTACCGGCGCTTTCATGATAAGGACGCGCTGCTGGAAGCCACCATCCTGGGAATTCTGGAGCGGCAGGAAGAGAGAATGAAGACCGGACTTACGCCTGCCACTGCAGGGCAGATCCCGCTGCCGGTTTTTGCCGAGCAGGTCATCCGCGGCATGGTCTTGAGCTATCGCGTGAATGCGTCTTTACTGCGCGCCATGCGGACCTTCGTGCAGAGCCGCGCCAGCACTCCTTTTTACAACAAGGCCATGAAAGCAGAGAGTCGCGCGTTTGAACACGCAGTGGGATTGTTCATGGCGCATCGCAAAAGCATCAAGCATCCTGATCCCCGGACCGCGATCTCCCTGGCGTTCATGATGGTCTCCAGCACTTTGTTTGATTGGGTGGTGATGCCTCTGGACGTTGGCGCGTGGAAATCTTTTCTTCCCAAGGACGATCAGGCACTCAAGCGCGAGCTAACGCGCGCGTTCCTAAGCTATCTGGGCGTGGACCAGAAAAAGAGCGGCTAGCCGCTGATACAATAAAGGTGAGCCAGCGCATTCCATGCATCTAAAAGAGTGCAGGCTTCTATTAATCTCCGCCATAATTTCTGGCTCCGGGAACCAAGTTACTCTATGTTTGAAAATCTTCAGGAAAAGCTGCAACGGGCGTTCAAGAACCTGCGTGGACAGGGCACGCTCACCCAGGAAAACATCCAGGAAGCGCTGAAAGAAATCCGCATGGCGCTGCTGGAAGCCGACGTAAATTTCAAAGTGGTCAAGACGTTCATTGACCGCGTGCAGGAAAAAGCTGTTGGCCAGGAAGTAATGACGGCGCTTTCTCCGGCGCAGCAGATCGTCAAACTGGTGCACGACGAATTGGTTGAAGTCCTGGGCAAGGACACCGCGAAACTCAAATTTGCATCGCAGCCGCCTTCAGTGATCCTGATGGCGGGACTCCAGGGTTCCGGCAAGACCACCACTTCCGGCAAGATTGCAGCGTGGCTCAAAAAGGGCGGACACCGGCCCATGCTCGTCTCAGTGGACGTCTATCGGCCTGCGGCGCGACAACAGTTGAAAGTCGTTGCTGAAGCCATCAAGGCCAATCTGTACGAAGGCAAAGTTGAAAACGCCGACACACCCACAGTCGAGCGGCTGGCTAAAGAAGCGCGCAAAGAGGCCATCAACAGCGGCTGCAATTTCCTGATCGTTGATACCGCCGGCCGCCTGCATATTGATGACGAGTTGATGTCAGAGATGCAGTCGCTCAAGAAGCTCCTGAATCCGCAGGAAATCCTGTTTGTGGCCGACGCCATGACCGGACAGGACGCGGTGCGCTCCGCCGATGAGTTCCACAAAAAACTTTCCATCACCGGCGTGGTCCTTACCAAGATGGATGGCGACGCACGCGGCGGCGCTGCGCTCTCAATACGCCAGGTCACCGGCCAGCCGATTAAGTTCATTGGCGTGGGCGAAAAGTATGACGCGCTGGAGCCCTTCCATCCTGACCGCATCGTCGGCCGCATTCTTGGCATGGGGGATATCCTTACGCTGGTTGAAAAAGCGCAGGAGACCGTTGACCAGAAAAAAGCGCAGGAGTTCGCGCAGAAAGCGTTAGGCGGAGAAGGTTTCTCGCTGGAAGATTTCCGCGACCAGCTACGCCAGGTAAAGAAGCTGGGATCAATGCAAAGCATCATCAAGATGCTGCCCAGCATCGGCCCGTTCGCCGGCATGCAGAAAGCCGCCGACTCGGTGGATGAAAGCCAGATCAACCGCGTGGAAGCCATCATTAACTCCATGACGCCAAAAGAGCGCACGCACCATGAAATCATCAACGGCAGCCGGCGCAAACGCATTGCTCGCGGGTCTGGGACCAGCGTGCAGGAAGTGAATCAGCTTCTGCGCCAGTACGCCCAGATGCGCAAAATGTTTAAGGACATGGGCAAATCCAGCTTCAGCCGCAAGTTGGCCGGAATGAAGCTGCCCGGAATGATGCGCTAAAACATCCTTACCACTGATGACACTGATCGGACTGGCCGCGAATCAACGCGAAAGAACGCGAATCAAGTTGACTCGGTAGGAATCGACCGATGCGCCTGTATTCATGGCCTAATTGTTTTTGCTTTTCTCCGTGCCTCCGCGTCTCCGTGGTAGATTTTGGTTTTCATGGCTCTCAACGACCAACTCAATGCACTCACCGCCAAGCTGCGGGCCATGGTTCCCGCCGAGCGTTTGGCCGTTGTCGATTGTGCGGCAGAACAGCTCTCTCATTCCGGGTTGGCGGAGGGCGCGCTCAAAATCGGCGCCAGTGCCCCGGCCTTCGAACTTCCTGATGGCGATGGCATGCTTTGGCGCTCGGAAGACCTGCTTCGCCGCGGGCCGCTGGTGATTATCTTTTATCGCGGACGCTGGTGCGCTTACTGCAACGCGCAGCTCGCGGCCTTGCAGGAAATTCACCAGCAGATTGCTGCCACAGGCGCTTCGCTGATCGCCATCTCGCCGCAGACACAGAAGCACTCATACATGACGCGTGACATGCACAAGCTGCGCTTCCCTGCCCTGAGCGATCAGGGAAATCAGGCGGCGCGCAGATTCGGGCTGGTCTATCGACTCTCGCCGGAGTTGCAGGCGATGTACGAGAGCATCATGACGAAGCTGCCCGGCTATAACGGCGATCAGAGGTGGGAACTTCCACTCGCGGCTACGTACGTGGTGCAGCCGGATGGAAAAATTTCATGGGCCAGGATCGACGCTGACTGGCGCCGCCGGCCCGAACCAGAAGAATTGTTGCGGACTCTAGCGCCGTGATGAGTCGGCCAGGCCGGTCCTTACCGGAGTGTAATTATCGGAGCGAACGCGCCTAATCGCCAAAGCCCTGCTTGCGCATGTATTGCAGCGTGGAATTCAGGCGTTCATAGTCCTGATCACTCAGCGCAATAAAGCGGAAGGGATACGTGCAGGAACCAACCTGCGCCGGCAGAAATTCCACCAGCCCACTAACGGGGCCGGAAAGTGTGTTCACCTTGGCTTCAGCAATGGTAGCGCTGCCGATGCTGCTGGTAAATTGGGCCAGGCCGCCGGTAAGAGAAATCTTTTGCAGCACCGCGGAAACCTGATGGCCGCCGAGGTTGAAACGAATCGATTCATTGTTGGGGACGCGTACTCGCGGAGAACGTATCTTGGTTTGCGTTTCCATTTGGGGAAAGTGTGGCATGAAGAGATCATCGTCTCTTTATGCCAGGCGGGAAAGATTACCTAAGCCTATGTCGCTACGCTCCAAATCGCTGGAGTTGGTGGATGAACTAAAGTGTTGCTTTGCCCTTTAGGCGGCTCAGCGCGCAAGTCGGCCTTGCCGCTTGGCTCTCAAAATCGCCGCGCTCCTTTAGGTGCCTCATCGGCAGCGGTGTGAGTTGAATACAATAAGGCTTCATGAATTTGCCGGTCGCCAAAATGCCAATCGATGCGCTGTTCTCACTTGTAGATTTTCTTGGCGTGTTTGTGGGCGCATTCGGCGGAGCGCTGGCGGCTGTCCGCGATACACGCTACAAATACGATCTGGTTGGGGTGACCGGACTGGCGCTGGCTTCCGCGCTGGGCGGCGGCATTACGCGCGACCTGATCCTGCAGAAAGGTCCGCCGCTGGCGTTTGCCGATGTCCGCTACCTGATCACCGCGCTGGCGGGCGCAGTGATTGGAATGGTGTTTGCGCACCGGATCGGCAAGAACACGGAGCGGGCCATCATCTTTATCGACGCGGTCGCGCTAGGCCTGTTCGCCGTTGCCGGCAGCACGCGCGCGCTCAATGCCGGAATGACACGACTGCCGGCATTCCTGCTGGGCGTGACGACAGCCGTGGGTGGTGGGTGCATCCGCGATGTGCTGAGCGGGCGTACGCCAAAGATTTTTGAACACGGCGAGCTTTACGCGATTGCCGCAGCTTTTGGCGCAGCCATGTTTTTATTGTGCGACGCGCTCAAGCTGCCGCGTGAAGTTTCGACGATTGTGGGTTCGGCGTGCGGCTTTGGGCTGCGGTTGCTGGCGCTGCGGTATCACTGGCAGACAAGGTCGATCAGGACGGAGTGAGACTAAACCACCCATTCGACTCCCCTTTCGCAGGCTCGAGTCGCTCAGGGCAGGGTATGGAACAAGCGGGATTAGTCGCGAAGAGCGGCATAAAAAATAACCGCGAAGGGCCTTTGCGATCTTCGCGGTCAAGCTTTCTTCGCTGATAGCTGAACGCTGACGGCCAAAAAAACGGCCAGGCTCTTTTCAGAACCTGGCCTGCGTGTCACCGCTGTTTTTTCCATTTCACTCCTCTTACTGTTGAGGATTACTTGCCGGCGCTGTTGGCGTTGCGGGCTCCGTGGTTGCCACCACTGGGACTGGTTCAGATTTAATCTTCACCGTGGTCATGATCCGTTCCAATTTGTCGAAGACCTGCAGATGGTCGACCGGCTTCGTTGTTCCCGGAGCGTCTTCCACGCCAAGCGCGAACTCATAGCACGCACCATTCTCAAAGTGATGGTAATAGCGCGCTTCGCTCTGGTCGGTAAAGCTTTCCGTCTTGGCAAATTCCACGCCCAGTACGTTCGTTTTCACCGGCGCAATCGAGTCGTCATCGGCGTCAACCGGTGGATTGATCGAAGCGTCCGTGCCGTCAACCGGGGGATTCACCGCAGCTTCCGCCGGCTCCGGCACAGAGGCAAACTTGCTGCACTGCTCCGCCGTCAGGCCTTTGTTCACGCTCGTCTTAAAGTATGAGGAAGCGCGCGTTCCCGGCAGCACCAGCGTGGTCAACGTTTCGCCGCCAGGCTCGGCAAAGTTCATCGCTACAGGATCAGGCCATGCTGAATCCTTGTTGTCTGCGTCCGGCGTCAGCATGGTGTAGGTCTTGGGATAGCGGAATGAAATCCCGTATGTGCTGTTCTTGTACGTCGCGGTTGAGGCGCGCTTGATCGTCTTTTTCTTTTTCTCGATCACCGCTTCCACTTTCTTCTCCGGTTGATCTACCGGCTGGCTTGTCGCCGCGATTGGGCTTGCCGTGTTTGGTCCAGAAACATTCTGGCTTGCGGGATTGACTTGCGCATTTTTTTGGGCTGAAGAACAGCCGTTAAAGTCGAGCACCACCATCAGCGCCAGCACCGCTGTTGCCGCGGCGGTCGCTGCGCCGCCAATCATTCGTGCCCGTCTGGTTGAACTGCTTACGACTGGAGTTGCGTTGAAAGATTTCAGGTCTGCCATGTTTGTTTCACCTCCGCCGCCCTCAAGGCAGCACTCTTCTCTATGGCACGGAGGCAGCCATTCATGAAACACCTGATTCTATGCGGGTTAGCGCTACTAGCGGACAATGCGGCGCGTGCTGCTGAAAACACGGGTGTGTGCCGCGTGACACAGCCTTGGCTATTGAAATGAAAAAAGATGATCGACGCCGCGCGCCTTGGCGTTACTTTGCTTTCGTCCAAACTACGTCTTCATTATTCCGCCGGTCGATGAGCAAAATCGCCTTGCCGTCATCGTCGTGACCAAACAAAGTCCGCCCTTCCACGCCTTTGCGAAAGAAAATATCGCTGGCTTCCGGAATGAGTTCTTCCCTCGGACGGCCATTGCGCGTCGCATACAAATGTCCGGCTTCCACCGTGACCATCATCGTTCGTTCCGACCCCAACCGATACGTACCGACATAGCTTGGGAATTTGCTGGTGTCCGCTTTCCCCACAGCGGGATCTTCGTAATACCGCAGCACCTGTCCCGCTACGATCTGCCATTTGCCGCCTCGACGCATCCACGTGTCAGTCTCGTGATAACGCGCAGTCAAGTTCTGCCCAAAGATCGTTTCAGTCTCGTCTAGGTCATAGCTCAGGATTGCCACGTCGCCTTCAATGTGGCTTTTCGACCGCACCAGCTTGATCGTGCCGGAATAACCTTTTGGCATCGGCTGGATGTCCTTTACCAGAGCAGCCTTGTCCATGTTGCGGCCTTTTTCGTCAAAGAACATGGCATCGTCCGCAAAATATTTCTTGAACGGCTCCTGATTCCCCGGAGCAATGGAGTCAAACAACTCCTGCGTGCGCCGCACCAATTCGTCCTGCGTGATGGCGGGTTCATCGGCCATGCTGTGCATTGCCAGCGCCGCACCGCCCGCCAATAGAATGATGATGGCAAAGATCTTTTTCGTCATGAGTCTTTCCCCATCTTGGATTTTATCGATGCACTTCAAACAATGGAGCGACCATGATCGTTCGTCCGAAAGAATGTAGCACCGGCTGAGTCACTACCACTCAGAATGTCGCCCTCTCATACGCGCTGAAGGTTCAGCAGTTCCGTCCCGAGCTGCTGAAATTTCTTGATCCATCTCGCCGTTATGGTGAAACGGCCGGCTTGCTTCAGTCACTATCCATACAGCCAGATCTGTGGAGCAAGCTGCACGGGAAAATTCCAAGCATGGTTGTGCTGCTCCGGTAGAGAATTTATTGCGCCCCGGTCATCAGTTGCAGTGTCTAACACTCTATTAATTGACTGGCCCCGATTAAAACCGTTTTGCAAGTTTTTACGTACGTTTACCAGAATGAGGGAGTTTTTAGATGTTTCGCAGTCGAAACAAACAGAAAACCATTGAACGGGCCACCGAATACGCCAGCTGCAAAGATTTTCAGCGGATTTTCAATGAAGATATGGTTGGGCTGCACCGTCTTGCCTTTTTGCTGACTGCAGACCACGCTAAGGCCGATGAATGCTTTGTGGCGGG
>DATBVH010000006.1:0-5116 GCA_036515395.1 Candidatus Angelobacter sp. | reverse complement strand
TGGCAGAGCCGGTCAAAGCGGATAGAGATTTCCCTCCCTTCCCGAGAGCCACACGAGATGGGTTTGCGGTTCGGGCGGATGATTTAGCTCGGGGAATGACGCTCCTTCGGGTAGTTGGGCAGGTGAGGGCTGGCGATAGCTACGATCTTCCGGTGGCCTCGGGAGAAGCGGTAGAAATCATGACCGGGGCAGCTGTCCCCGCGGAAGCGGACGCCGTAGTGATGGTGGAATATACGGAACGCAAAACCCGGGAACTTAACCACAAAGGACACGAAGGAACACAAAGGGAATCCGAAAAGCGAGAGGTTATCGACACTGATAACCAGATCCTAGATATTGCGGGCCACGAAAAACTTCGGCCTGCTGAAAAACCAAGCGAAGAGCTGGTCGAGATCCAGCGAATCGCCACTAAGGGCGAGAATGTTGTCCCCGCAGGTGCTGAAGCCCAGGCGGGGCAGGAACTGCTGCCGAGTGGAGTGCGCCTGAGATCAGCACAGATTGCCCTGGCTGCGGCGGCGGGCAAGGCCAGTGTAAAGGTTTATCGCAAGCCGCGCGTCGCTATCCTTTCCACCGGAGATGAATTGGTGGAAGTTGCGGAAAAGCCTGGACCAAGCCAGATTCGGAACAGCAATAGCTATTCGCTGGCAGCGCTGGCGATGGAATGTGGCGGCGAGCCGGTACAGTTGCCCATCGCTCCAGATGAAGAAGGCAAGCTTACGGAGTTGATCCAGGAAGGGCTCAAGGCGGACATGCTGCTGCTTTCCGGCGGCGTATCGATGGGAAAGTTTGATCTGGTAGAGCAGGCGCTCAAGAGTCTGGGAGCAAAGTTCTTTTTTACCGGAGCGTTGATCCAACCGGGTAAGCCGGTGGTTTTTGGAGAGGTTGGATCTGTTCCATTCTTTGGACTTCCGGGAAATCCAATTTCAGTAATGGTGACGTTTGAGCTCTTCGCGCGGCAGGTGGTGGAAGCCCTGAGCGGCGCATCTCCCGGTCGATTGAAGTCGGCGAAGGCGAAGCTCGCAAAGGAGTTCAAGACCAAGACGGGATTGACGAGGTTTTTGCCCGCGCGACTTGATGGCGGATTGGATGATCCTCAAGTTGAAGTGGTGCCGTGGCAGGGATCAGGCGATATGCTGGCTGCGGCGAAGGCAAACTGCTATCTTGTGGTGGCTCCTGGCCGGGAGAAGCTGGCGAAGGGTGAGATGGTAACGGTGGTGATGCGGTAGTTGAATGAAGGTGCTCTAGTTATAGATTTTCGTGAGAACTCCCTGACGCGGCATGGCAAAGGATACGTTGTCGGGGTCCTTCGACTTTACCTTGCTCCTTCGTCGCGAGGTGCCGCTCAGGATGACAGGGTTTGGGCGGGTTCGTGGACCGAAGAGCCACCAAGCTGTAGATATCCGAACTAAGGCCAATAAACTTAATTTCAGATGGTTAAGAAGAAAACATTTCGGCAACCAGCAAAAACCGGCAAGCCATCGAGCGGCAAGCTCTCGCACTACGATGCCGCCGGACGGGCCACGATGGTGGACGTGTCAGGGAAAGCCGCGAGCCGTCGCGAGGCGGAAGCGTCTGCGTTTATAGAAATGTCGGCGGAAGTGCTGAAAGCGCTGCCGCAAAATCCTAAGGGAAACCCGCTGGAAGTGGCTAGATTTGCGGGGATTGCGGCGGCCAAGCGCACCAGCGACTTGATACCAATGTGCCATCCGCTGCCGCTCACATTCATTGATGTGACAACTGAGGTATGCGAAAATGGCGTTCAGGTCAACTCCAAAGCCGCCACAACCGCCCAGACCGGAGTGGAGATGGAGGCGCTGATGGCAGCCACCGTCGCCGCGCTAACGATATATGACATGTGCAAAGCCCTGGATAAAGGAATCGCCATCCGTGAAATTGTTTTGCAGCGTAAATCAGGCGGAAAAAGCGGAGACTACCAGCGCAAGTCGCCCACTAGCCGCGTGAAGAAATAGGTCTCATGCCGAGCAATATTAAGGTCCTGCTGGTCGATGACAATCCCATGGTTTTGGAGATGTTGCGGCAGGCCCTTGCGCATTTTTCGACCGTACAGGCAATGAATGACGGGGCCGACGCGCTGCTGAAAGCCATTGAGGACAAGCCCGACCTGATCATTGCCGACTACGCTATGAACGGCATGGATGGCCGCCAGTTGCTGCAAAAGATCAAGAGCCGCAATGCCAGCGCCGGAATTCCGGTGATCCTGATGGCCAGCAAGGTTGATATCAATGAAAAGCTTAAGACCGTCCAGGATACGGTGGAAGATTTTATTGAGAAGCCATTTTTCCTGAAGGAAGCTGCGGCCAGAATCAAAAAAGTCGTGGACAAGATTTCTTTGGAAAAGATGGCGCGCGAAGCGCCGGGAGAGTCCGTGCTGCGAGGCAGCCTGGCGCAAATGAATGTGCTGGACCTGTTGCAGTCGCTGGATATGGGCCGCAAAACCTGCGCGCTCACGCTCACGAATAATGGCGACCAATGCAAAATGTATTTCACTGAAGGCCAGATCAATCACGCTGTCTATGGCGACCTGAAAGGCGATCCTGCGGTGTACAAGGTGCTCACGTGGACCGCCGGAACTTTTGAGATTGACTTTGCCGGCAGCAGCAGCGAGCAGACGATTACCCAGTCGTCACAGGGCATCTTGTTGGAAGGCCTGCGCCTGCTGGACGAAGCAAATCGCGACACCGAAGAAAACGTTCTGGAAGCCTAAGACCGGTGAACGCCGCATCCGCCAAAACCGCTGCTGTGCTGACCATCAGCGACTCGTCGTACATTGGGAAACGTGAAGACGCATCCGGGCCGGCGATTGTGCGCGAGCTTGAGGCCGCTGGCTTCAAGGTGATTCACACCTCCGTGCTGCCGGATGAAAAAGATGCGATTGCGGCGCGCCTGATCGAGTGCAGCGAGCTTACGCGCCTGGTGGTAACAACCGGAGGAACGGGCATTGCCGTTCGGGACGTTACCCCAGAAGCTACGCTGGCGGTGATTGAGCGAAGAATCGTAGGCGTGGAAGAAAAAATGCGCCAGGAAGGCGCGAAGAAGACGCCTTTCTCTGCATTGAGCCGCGGTGTCTGCGGCGTACGCGGGAAAACGTTGTTCCTCAACTTGCCAGGGAGTCCTTCGGCTGCGGTGGAATCATTGCAGGCAGTGATCGGGATCCTGCCACATGCGCTGGAGTTGTTGGATGGTCGCACCGAGCATTGAAGCGGAAAAGAACATTCGCCGCAGATTTGCGCAAACAGGCGCAGATCAAGAAAAGCTGGCCGCGATCTTAGCGAATGCACGCGAATCGAGCAAAATCATGATGATTCGTGTCGCGCCTTGATTCTTACCTAAAAAAGCTATGTCTGGGCAAGTTGCATCGACACGGGAGGCGAGGCCGGCTTGCGCGCCGAGCCGTCGGCTACAGGCGCAGAAGAGTCTCACCACATAGTGAAATCTTAAGCGGTTTGGAGCGAAGCGACAGAAATACTAGGCGTCCGCTGTAACTTCAGGAAACTTCAGCTTGCTCTTGGAAAGCGCCTTGTTGAGCATGTCCTCGATTTCCACTTCGTCAACGTTCTTGGACATTGCTAGTTCAGTCACCAGCAGGTAGCGTGCGCGGTCCAGCATCTTCTTCTCGCGGAAAGAGAGCGGCTTGTCCTTGGCCAGGAGCAAAAGGCTTTTCAGCACGATGGCCACTTCCAGGAGTGAGCCGGTGCGCATTTTGTCGGAATTTTCCTTGAAGCGGAATTTCCAGTCGGTATGGTTATCGCATTTGCCGTCGACCAAAAAGGTGATGATTTTCATTACTTCACCGTTCTTGACCACTGGGCGCAGGCCGACCATGCCAACATTGTTGAAAGGGACTTCCACTTTCAGGCTGCTGGCCTTGATTTTGAGAAGATAGAATTTATGGACGTTCGGGCCTATCGTGCGGCTGCTGATCTGTTCTATTACCCCGACACCATGGTTCGGATAAACTACTTTGTCGCCAATTGCAAAGTTCAGTTGACCATTCATTAGAACACCTAGATGGGACATTTTGCGGGGGAACTCCAGACAGAAAACATTATAAACTTTTTAACAAGATTTATCAACAATCATTCTGTTCAGCAGCTACTTGGCTGGAAAAAAATCAGACGCGACCCCTTTTGGGCTGTTAACGTATTCAGGCTGAAAGGTTTATAATGGCCCTTCGCAACCCGCCGATTTTGAGCCAGAGGGGAGTAATCTTCCGCTAGTATGCCCGAACATATCAAAAAGAAGCTGGAAGAGGAGATTCGCCTTCTGGAACATGAGCTCACACACGAGCTGCCCAAAGAGATAAAAAAGGCCGTAGCCATGGGCGACCTGAGCGAAAACGCCGAATATCACATGGCCAAACAACGCCAGGAGTTCGTAAATGCCCGCTTGGGACAGCTGAAAAAACGCATGGCTGAGCTGGCTTTGGTGAATATGACCAATATCCCCAAAGATCGTGTGGCTTTTGGCTCCAAAGTGAAGGTTTTTGACAACACAAAGGAAGAGGAAATCGTCTATACGCTGGTAACCAGCGAAGAGACTGACGTGACCAAGGGGCTGATCTCTACGACATCGCCAATTGGCAAATGTCTGATGGGTAAAAAAGTGGGCGATACAGCCACCGTGATCACTCCGAACGGCAAGCGCGAACTGGAAGTCCTGCAACTGACCACTATTCACGACGAGGCTTCATGACCTGGACTGGGGCGTTTGGAAGAGCTTGCCGCGTTCTGCTGTACGCGATCGTACGCGGGCTTGCGCTTACCCGAATTTCCCCGAATGTACTGACCTTTCTGGGACTAGTAATCAACACCATAGCGGCCATTCTTTTTGGCTACGCCAACACTTCAAACTACGGCCGGCTGTTTCCTTATGCGGGATTAGTGATTATCGGCGCTGGAATCTTTGACATGGTAGATGGCCGCGTTGCGCGCGCTACCGGACAAGTCACAACGTTCGGCGCCTTCTTTGATTCCGTCATCGACCGTTATAGTGACGTGGCGCTCTTCTTCGGGCTGCTGGTTTTCTACGCTCGCGGCAATCATTTCTTCTATCTGGTGCTGGTGGCCTTTGTGATGGTCAGCTCGGTTATGGTGAG
>DATBVH010000005.1:0-10031 GCA_036515395.1 Candidatus Angelobacter sp. | reverse complement strand
AATTCGGGAGCCTCTGCCGGAGCGGGCTGTGGTGGGTGACTCATGGCGATCGCATTTCGTCCGAAAGACTGGCGCGTGCGGACCAGGATGCGTTCCATGCCGCCAGAAGCATTGCCGGAGCCCATGATGATGTAGTCGATTTTTGGACTATCGAGCAGCGCGGTCATCACATCTCGTACTGCACTGGGTCCGATCTGAGCAATCACCGGCTCATTTTGCAATTCAGCAGCTAGATCGATAAACGCCCCTGTTTTTGCGGAGATGAGCTTCAATACGGTTCCCAGCGATGCACTCTGAGATACCACGGTGAGTTCTCCATGCGCGTAATTCACCGCGGCCATTGGCTCCGGAGATGCAGCAGGAGCAGGCGCAGGAACAACGACCGGTTGTGTGACAGCGGCCGGAACCACGGATGTTGCCACGGAAGTTGGTATTGCTTGAGGAGCGACTTGCTGCGGTGCGATAGTCTGCATTGGCCGCGCCAGTGGATTTGACGCTGCACCGATACCGGGACTGGGCTTGTGCTGCTGGGCAAGCGCCAACAAAGGCGTCATCGCCATAACGAGCGCAGCTGTCTTCACAATCCTCATACGAACCTTCCTAAAGACCAACATTTATACCTTGTAATTGTGCAGCGTCAGCGCCGGCTTGACCATTGAAAAAACATTAAAATTTCACATCTTCAAAATTACATCTTCGGATCAGCTCTAGGTCCCGCGCCATTCCGTTCAGTGAACCATTCCCAAGCCAATTGCGGATTAATTGATGGAAGCGTCGCGAGGAAGCTCAGGCCTCAGCACTTCGCCAGACGCGGCGTGCAAAATTGGCAGTAATACTCGAAAGCATGATCCTGAGCCTGATGAGCTCGCCACTTCAATCCGCCCGCCATGAGCTTCCGCAATATTGCGGGCAAAGTGCAGTCCTAGCCCGGTTCCAGGAACTTGGGACTTCCGCGCTGAAGAGGAACGGTATCCGCGCTCGAATATATGTGTCTGTTCTTCAATTGCAACGCCGCTGCCGGTGTCGCTTACCGAAATAATGGCAACATCGTTATGCACGGACAGGATCACATCAATGTTTCCGCCGTTATGATTGAACTTGATGGCATTGTCCAAAAGGTTGAGCAACAAACGCCATATCTGGCCGGCATCGAACGCGCCCACCACATTCTGCTGGACTGTTCCGGAAATCTTGATCCCGCGCTCACCAGCCTGGTTGCGCATGCCATCCACAGCGGTTTGCACCAGCTCGGAAAGATCTTCCTTTTCCAGGTTGAGTTTGATTTGCTCGCTTTCCGATTGGGCCAGTTCCATCAGGTCTGAAACGGTTCGCGCCAGAAGTTCCACGTGTTCAAGCTGCTTGGAAAGCGTATCGCGGTAATTTGTTTCGCTGCTGCCGAGCCGCAACGCTTGCTCCGTTTCTGAGCGTAAAACCGTAAGCGGCTGCCGGATTTCATGAGAAAGAGTCCGCAGGAACTCTGTCATCCGTTGAAAAGAGCTTTGCAGTCGCGCGATCATCGCATTCAGAGATGTGCTCAGCTCATCAATCTCATCACCACTACCGCTGAGTGGCAGGCGATTGCTTAGATCGAAAGCAGTGATCTGTTTGGCCGCCGCAGACGTCCGTTCCAACGGACGCAGGGAATAGGACGTCATCATGAATGCATTAACGGCATGCGCCAGGATGATGAACGGAATCAGCGCAAACAGAAACATGCGAAGACGCCAGCAATCTTCATCGGTCTGGTCTAAAGAGGTGCCTATTCTCAAAAGATAATGTCGCCCAGCAAGGCCCAGGACTGGGACATCCAGAATGCGAATATGCGTGTTGCCCGCCGTAATGCTCTGCCATACGGAGTGATCGGATGAAGCTAGAGCAGGAGAGACCGGCAAATGTAGGGCTGCCATTGCGTGCGAAACATCGAGCGTATGGCCTTCATCGTCCAGCAGTTCGTAATACCGCATGGAACGCTCAAACTGGGCGCGGACTTCCTGATCAGCCTCAGCGTTGAGCCACTTTACGCTGCCGGCCCGAATTTGCAGCATGCTGCGTACGGAAATCGCACGGTCTTGCAGCTCATCGTCCAGCTGGCTATAAATATGGCGAGTAACCAGAGCATAAGCGCCCCAGGCCAATATTCCGACCAGGAGCGCGAATGTTACTGTTTGCTTGAACGCTAGCCGGGTACTCAGCCGGCGTAAAACCACGGATTTCATTGGGAAGCTGACGACAACATATATCCTACGCCACGAGCGGTATGAATCAGCGGCTTTTCATAGCCATGATCGATCTTGGCGCGCAGATAGTTAATGTAAACGTCCACAATGTTGGTGAGGCCTTCAAAGCCCAGGTTCCAGACATGCTCAACGACCATAGTGCGTGTAACAGTGCGGCCGGCATTGCGCATCAGGTATTCCAACACAGCGTACTCGCGTTGCGTAAGGTTGATCGGCTTGCCGGCGCGCGTAACCATGTGCCGCATGCGATCAAGTTCCAGATCTTCGACGCTGAGCTTATCCAGCAATTCCTGGGGCCGACGCAGAAGAGCGTGGACCCGGGCCAGCAACTCTTCGAATGAAAATGGCTTTACAAGATAATCGTCAGCGCCGGCCTGCAGTCCGCAAACACGGTCGGAAACGTCTTTGCGTGCGCTCAGAAGCAGGATCCTCATGTTGGACCCGGATTTACGTAATTTGCGAAGGACGGTTAGACCGTCAAGTTTAGGAAGGTTCCAATCGAGAATGATTCCGTCATAATCAATCTCGGTCGCCAGCTGGAGGCCTTCTTCTCCGTCTCCAGCCAGGTCAACGGCAAAGTGATCAGCTTCCAGACCCTTCACCAGTGTACGTGCTACTTTAGGCTCATCTTCAATAACCAATATGCGCATAAGTCCACCTCCCGCTTCGGTGGAAGAATTGCCGTCACTTTAACCTCAGTGGCATGCAAAGTCCATCCGCTGTTTACCCCAAACCTGTTAATACGTCTCTGGAACTAGCTACCGTATATTGTGCTGCAGGACATCTGATCGTTTCGCTTATGCCGATTTTTATGTTGTACGTCTATGATGTTTATCCACTGTCCGTACGGCCAAGCTCTGCGATCTTATTCCAAGCAGCGACATCTTGCTTGATCTTGCTGGATTTTTTGTTTTTCTGTCTTTGAGTTTCTCGCTACTCGAAGGACATGGGCTTTAGTACAGTGACTAAGTTGTACCATCGTACACAAAATTCCGAAAAACGAAACAAAAAAATTATTTAAAAACCGGCCATCATCTTGTTCGCAGACTCGGTAAGTACATCTGAGCTGCGCGAGCAAGAGCAATATAACATGGCCATGTGGACATAGCAAGCTATTGTACTAAAGGACATGTACTATTTTATTCTGATTGCATTCTGCTGCGAGACAATGATCTAACAGATTTGTTTTCTTATACTTGAATCCATATTGGATCTTAATTTGAGAAGAATTGCTTATTATAGCGCTGAATTTTTCTGTGGAAAATTTTTGATTCGCAAAAGTGACAAGCCAATCTGCGCCTTTATCGAGCAAATAAATTGAGCTGCCTGGAAAGCTCAGTTCCTGAACCCCGAACACCAGATTCGTGCTTCCTGAGGCCGATGCCATGCTTTCGGCACAGTTTGCTTACCAGCGTTGAAATGCGTTTTTGATAATCAGCGGGCAAAAAAGCGCGGTCCTTGTAGCGTGCTTGATACAAAGGGGAAAGGTGAGGGAATTGCTCCTCTAAGAAGGGCATAAAAACTTTTGCTGAGCATGGTTTTAAAAACAGCGGGATTGCTGCGACTGATTTCGCGCCAGCCGCCGCTGCGGCCCGAACAACGCTTTCCAGTGCTTTTGGCGAATCTGTGATGCCCGGCAAGACAGGCGCGCAATTTACGCTGGTAGAAATTCCAGCAGCAATGAGTTTTTTTACCGCACTGAAACGTAAATCCGGCCGCGGCGCGCGTGGTTCCAGTATGCGCGCGAGATTCGTGTCCGTGGTCGTAATGGTTACATGGATGCTCAGACGATTTTTGGCTGCAATGGCGCGCAAGAGATCGAGATCGCGCACGATGAGGTCCGACTTTGTCACCAATCCCAGCGAAAGCCCTTCATGCCTGGCGAACTCTTCCATCACGGCGCGGGTAATCCCAAACTTCCTCTCAGCCGGCTGATATGGGTCAGTCGCAGTGCCAATCGCAATGCTTTGCCCGGTGCGGACCTGCTTCAATTCCTGCCGCAGCAGCCATGCACTATGCTTCTTTACATAGATCTTGCGTTCAAAATCTAAGCCATCGCGCAGTTCCATGAACTCATGCGTATAACGCGCATAGCAGTATTTGCAGGCAAACTCGCATCCTCTATATGGATTGATTTGCCAGGAGAAGGGCATCCGAGGCGAATCACAGCGAGAGAGCAGACTACGATTTTCCAGAGAGATGTAATCGACATTGTGGCCTTCAGAAATTGCTTCGCCCTGAGCCGCCAGCTTGGCAATGCCGACAAGGGGAGCTTGGGATTCGGAGCTTGGAAAGAGAGAGCGCATGTCATTCGTGTTTTATTCGCCAAACCAGAAGAATATGCTACTTGCCGCCCAAATGCAATAGAAAGCCAAAATGGAATTTAAGGAATTGGAGGGGTGGCAGACTGCAGCAAACTAGCTGCGTCTTTATCTACCAGCCAGAGCAGCCGGCCATTTTCCGGTTGGACGCTTTGAGCGGGATATTTTTGGGCTCCAGGCCTGAGTATCTCGTGAAGAATCTGTGCCTTGCCAGCGCCAGAGACAAGGAAAACCACTTCTGCCGCGTGATTCAGGACGGGCAAAGTAAGGGTGATGCGGAAAGCCTGAAACTTTTCCACCCAATTTGCTGCTACCCTGCGTGATGTTTCAGTGAGTGCTTTGCTCCCAGGGAAAAGGGAAGCGGTATGGCCGTCTTCACCGATCCCGAGGAAAATCAAATCAAAGCGTGGCCAGTCTTGATCACTTAGATGGAAGAAATCGCGCAACTCCTGATCGTATTCAGCGGCGGCTGCTTCAGCATCCAGTTCGGCGTGAATCCGATGCACATTCTTCTCAGGGATTGGCACTTTGCTCAAGAGCGATTCGCTGGTCATGCGAAAGTTGCTGTCGGGGTCGTCCGGTGGAACATGGCGCTCATCACCGAAAAATATATGGATGGAGTGCCACGGCAATGGCTTGTGCTCACTGGCCAGCAATGAATAAACGGTGCGGGGAGTGTTGCCGCCTGATAGCGCCACGGAAAAGCGCCCTCGCTCCTGAACCGCGGCTTCTGCCAGGCGGTGAAACTCCTCTGCCGCTGTGCGAGCAAGCGTCACGCTGTCAGAAACAACTTTGATTTCTACTCCCATAGAAAAAGTTGCGAGTAGCGCGATATCGATTTAAGACTGAATCTTTCTCCAGGAACGGCCGTCTCGGGCAATGATGTCAGTGGCTTCTTCCGGCCCCCAGGATCCGGCCGCGTAGTTTGGGAAGTTGCGGGCAGCCAGCGCCTTCCACACATCGATAATGGGATCAACGACGGTCCACCCGGCTTCCACCATGTCCGCGCGCTGGTAAAGCGTCTGGTCGCCCATGATTCCGTCATAAAGAAGAACTTCATAACCGGTATTGGCTGTGGTGCCGAAATAATCGGCATAGTTGAAGTCCATCTCCACTTCGCCAACTTTCATTTGAGCGCCGGGAATTTTGGCGCCAAAGCGCAATGAGATACCTTCGTCCGGTGCAATATGAATGATGAGTTGATTCGCGTTCAGGCTGTTGACCGGCGTATCACGAAACAATACGAGTGGAGCGCGCTTGAACTGCACCGCCACTTCAGTATGACGTGCAGCAAGCCTTTTGCCGGTACGCAGATAAAAGGGAACGCCGGCCCAGCGCCAGTTGTCGATCATCAAGCGCAACGCGACGAAGGTCTCCGTTTTCGATTCCGGAGGAACGCCTTCTTCCGCTCGATATGCCGGCACCCGCTCGCCCTTGATTACGCCCGCGCCATATTGCCCGCGGACGGCGCAATGCAATACGTCTTCTTCGCTGAAAGGCTGCAAGGCATGCAATATTTTGGCTTGCTCGTCATGGACAGCCGTCGAGTTAAACGAGATTGGTGGTTCCATCGTTGTGAGCGAGACCAGTTGGAAGAGATGGTTAGGCACCATGTCACGAAGCGTTCCGGCCATGTCAAAGTAACCGCCGCGTTTTTCCACGCCCACGGTCTCCGCCACCGTGATCTGTATGTGGTCAATGTAGCGCCGGTTCCAGATAGGTTCAAAAATGCCATTGCTGAAACGGAACACCAGAATGTTCTGCACCGTCTCTTTGCCAAGGTAATGGTCGATGCGGAAGATCTGGCGTTCGGTCAAAACCTTGCTGACCTGGCGGTTCAACGCTTTGGCTGATCCAAGATCATTGCCGAACGGCTTTTCGAAAACTACGCGCCGCCAGTGTCCATCTTTCTCGCACGCCAGTTCGGACGCGCCAAGATGGTCGACGATGTCCCCAAAAAAAGTTGGGCTGGTAGCAAGATAAAAAAAGTAATTGCCCTGCGTGTTGCATTTCTTATCAATCTCGGCCAGGGTCTGCCCAAGTCGAGCGTATAACTCTGGATCATGAAATTCGCCACCCACATAGAAAACCCGCTGGACCATCCATTCGCGAAGCTTGGGATCAACCGTGCTGGTTGCGAACTTATCCAGATTGTCGCCCATGATCTGCTGGTATTGTTCACGGGTGTAATCGTTGCGGCCGACCCCAACGATGGCGAAGTCCGAAGAAAGCAGCTTGCTCTTGACTAGGTTATAGATGGCAGGGAAAAGCTTGCGCGAGGTCAGGTCGCCGGTACCGCCAAAAATCACCATTACACAAGGACCTGTAGGAGGCGGCGAACCTGAAGGCGCTGTTTCCAGGGCCGGCAATTCTCTTTCTAATTGAGGCATGTAAGCACGATCTCCTGATCAGGAAGCTTTTTCATTCTTTTTTGTGAGCTCAATGTGACCGCCGAATTTCTGCCGCATGGCGCTCAGCATTTTCTCCGCGAAGGTGTGATCCTGGCGCGAACGGAACCGAGTATAAAGGGCAGCCGTTAGGACATTGGCCGGGACCGCTTCTTCCAGCGCTGCCACTACTGTCCAGCGGCCTTCGCCTGAATCCTGCACAATGCCGGTGTACTCAGAAAGCGTCGGGTTTTCCGCGAGAGCCATGGCTGTGAGATCGAGCAGCCATGATGAAATAACGCTGCCGCGCCGCCAGACTTCCGCAATGTCCGCCAGATTGAGATCGTAACGATGTCCTTCCGGCAGCTGCTCGGAAGTTGCGTTACGGAAAATATCAAAGCCTTCGGCATAGGCTTGCATCAGCCCGTACTCGATGCCGTTATGCACCATCTTCACAAAGTGTCCCGCGCCTGAAGGCCCACAATAAAGATAGCCGTCTTCGGCTGTGCTTTTGAATTTCTCGCGTCCTGGAGTCTTTGGAATGTCGCCTTTGCCGGGTGCAAGTGTCTTGAAGATAGGATCAAGATGTTCGACGGCTTCCTTCGGCCCGCCGAGCATCATGCAATAACCGCGTTCCAAGCCCCAGACGCCACCGCTGGTGCCGACGTCAATGTAGTGAATGCCGCGATCTTTCAATTTCTGTGACCGCCGCACATCATCTTTATAGTAGGAATTGCCACCATCAATAATGATGTCGCCAGCCTGGAATCGCTGGGCTAGCGCGTTCACTGTTTGCTCCGTTGGATCGCCTGCGGGAACCATGATCCATGCGGCACGCGGCTTGGTCAGCTTGGCCGCAAAATCATCCAGCGACGTGGATCCTGTTGCGCCCTCGCTGGCCAGAGCGTTCACATTCTGCGGGCTCAGGTCAGAAACCACGCATTGATGTCCGGCGCGCAGAAGACGGCGCACCATGTTGCCACCCATACGGCCCAGCCCAATCATTCCAAGTTGCATCGTTCTCCTTTTCACATTCCGAGCGAAGCGAAGAATCCCTGCCGCTAGAACTCTCAGAAGCTACTTCAATGCATTTATAAGAGCACGGCCGAGCGTCTCCAGCCCCGCATCCACATCTTTCGGCAGATGGACTCGCAACGCCCGCTTTTTGCGGTCGGCCAACACCTGAAAATCTCCACGGGCCTGCGCCGCTTTTACGATTCCGAATGTGTACTTCTGTCCGGGTACGGCGAGATCGTTTGCATCGTCGCAGGTGATCTGCAGAAACACGCCAGCGTTCGGACCGCCTTTGTACGCCTGTCCCGTGGAATGCAAAAAACGCGGACCAAAGCCAAGGCATGTTGCCACGTGTTTGCGATCGCGCACCGCATGGCGCATGGCTTGCAATGATTCTTCATGCGCGCTGTTCATTTGGATGTATGCCAGCAGGGCCATGTAATCGCCTGGATTGAATTGGCTGAGATGTGCGCGCAGAAAACCTGTAAGAGAACGATCATTTCCGGCAAGCTTGTTCAGATTGGCTGCATTGCGTTCATCAGTGAATAGCTTGATGGAACCATCATCGAAGAGAGGCGCTTCTTCCGGTAGCTTCCCGCTCCTCTCATACTCTTCCGTCAATTGGCGGGTTACGATCTTGCTGGCTTCCACGTCAGGCTGGTTGAAAGGATTTATCTTCAGAATGGAGCCCGCTACCGCTGTTGCAATTTCCCAGCGGAAGAATTCCTGCCCCAGATCGTAGGTATCAGCCAATTCGATTTTCACAACCGGATGACCTGCGGCGCGGAGAGCATCCAGCTTTTGCATTTGGGTGGTGTCCGGTTCATCGGCAAGCTGCAGATGAACAAAGACGCGATCGCTGCCGTAAACTTCCGGCGCCCCTAGCGCCTCACGATCTACAGGGATAAGCCCTTTGCCAATCTTGCCGGTGCTCTCAGCTATAAGCTGCTCCAGCCATGCGCCAAGATCGTGAATTCCCGGCGACGTAATGATGGTGACTTTATTCCGGCCAAGATTTCCTAATGTCGCCAGAATTGCACCCAACACCGCGCCGGGATTTTGGTCCGCCGGGACTTCCGGCTTGCAGGCCTGAACCATTTCATTGGTGCGCTGAATAAACTTGGCAAGATCAAGTCCCATGATGGCTGCGGGGACCATGCCAAAGTTGGAAAGGGCAGAGTAGCGTCCGCCGATGCAGGCTACGCCGAAGAAGATTTTGCGGAATTGATCACGCTCCGCAACCTGTTGCATCTTGGAGCCGGGATCGGTAATGGCGATGAAGTGCTCGCCAGCCTTATCCTTGCCGACGGTTTGCTGCATGCGATCGAAAAAATATTGCTTGAAGATATTTGGTTCCAGCGTGCTCCCGGATTTACTAGCCACGATGCACAGCGTTTTTGCCAGATTCACCTGGCTCTCAATCGATTTGATCTGCGCTGGGTCGGTGGAATCCAGGACATGCAATTCCGGATGTCCCGGCTGCTTGCCATAGGTAATCTTCAGCACCTCAGGACACAAACTGGAGCCACCCATACCGAGCAGTAAGGCATGCGTGAAGCCAGCCTTCGCCGCATCCGCAGCCAGATCATTAAGGTCCCGGAGGTGCGCTAGTTGATCGTCAACAATAGAAAGCCAGCCAATCCATTTATCCTCATCTTCACCGGTCCAAAGTGAGGGATCGCCGCGCCACAGCCGCGACATTTTGTCGGCGGCCTGCCAGTCTTTGAGAGTCGCCAGCACCGCTTGCGTGAGCGGCGCGGAGAATTCCCAGCGAGGCAACTGGATGCTCGTTTTAGTGCTCACTGGTTCCTTTTCTTTTGCTCCACGGCTGCGAGCAGCTTTTCAAAAGCATCGGCAAAAAGCTTAATGGCTTCATCCAGAAGCTGGTCCGTAACTTTCTGCATGGAGATGCCGGCCTTTTCCAGGTTTGCCATCGTCTCATCGGCAGCTATGAGATCGGCATCGAGCGTGCGCCGCACCATGCCATGATCCCGAAATGCGTCCATGGTGGCCGGGGGGATGGTGTTGACCGTATCCGGCCCGATTAGCTCCTCTATATACAGCACGTCACG
>DATBVH010000004.1:0-10478 GCA_036515395.1 Candidatus Angelobacter sp. | reverse complement strand
CTTCAGGCGCACGGGCAACACTGGCGCGGCGCAGTTCAGGTCGGGTCGCTGCCGCGCTGCTGCTGGATAAAGAAGAGCGCATCATGCAAGCCGCGTTGGCCAATCCGCAGATGACAGAAGTTTCAATTGTGAAGGTATTGAAAGCCGAACATGGGACGGAATTGCTGGCGCCAGCGGTTTCACGCCACCAGAAATGGTCCTACCGAAATGATATAAAGGCCGCGCTGCTGGGCAACAAGAACACGCCTTCAGGACGGTTGATTCACTTGGCGGCCGAGCTGCCGGTGAACCTGATCAAAGATGTTTTGCGGAGCAGTAGACTGAGCAGTCAGGCGAAGAATAGTTTGGCGGCGGTCCTGGAGAAGCGCGGGAGCGTGAAAAATCTTTGAAACACAGAGGAACTGAGGAAACAGAGGAAAACTATAATTAAAACTAAGGATGACAATTAGGATGGATTGCTTTACTGCTCAATCCTGAATAGTGTGCAACAAACCTATCAAGCCTCTGTCCTCCGCTGCCTCCGTTCCTCTGTGTTTCAAGGTTTGTTCTTAGGTGTATGCAGAATATCCGTCATCCCGCCCCGGCACAATCAACTCATCGAGCTTCAAAAATTCCTGCACAACTTCTTCCGGGAAGCGCTCCATTTCATGCACAGATCCCACGAAGATAGCCCGTGCTTCATGCAGAAATACGATGCGGTCCGCCAGCTTCTTGGCCAGGCGCATGTCATGCGTCACAACAATGCTGGTGAGCTTGAGCTGGTGCTTCAGTTTCTGGATCAAGTCGCCGAGAAGCTGCGCCATGAGCGGATCGACCATGGTTGTTGGCTCGTCGTAAAGAATGCATTCCGGCTGGGCAGAAAGCGCGCGAGCGATGGCGACGCTGCGCTTCATCCCGGTTGAAAGATCGGAAGGAAGAAGATCGCGCATGGCTTTTACGCCCACCATATCGAGCAGGCCGTCGACGATCTGGTAAATCTGCTGCTCGTCGAGGTCATGGCGCTCGCGGAGCGGGAAGGCGACGTTTTCACCGACGGTGAGCGAATCAAAAAGCGCGCCGTTCTGGAAAACCATGGTTACTTTCTTGCGGATACGCTCAAGCTCCAGTTCCGTGGCTTCAGTGATGTCCTCAAACGCCACGATCACGCGGCCGGAGTCGGGCTTAAGAAAGCCCATGATGTGGTGAAGTGATACGGATTTGCCCACGCCGCTTCGGCCCAGGATGCAAAGCGTTTCGCCGGGAAAAACCTGAAAGCTTACATCTTCCAGCACCTTGTGATCGCCAAATGCTTTGTAAACATGCTGGAACTCAATGTACGGCTTCTGCTCCGCATTGTGAGGAGGATGGCTCATGTGTCCTGACCGGAGAAGCGGCGCTGCGCGCGGGCCAGATCCTCCGGAGTATTTAGATTCTCGAACATATCAGCGGTGAAGGCAAACTGGCGCAGCTCAGCCTCTTTGATGACCAGAGTCCGGTCTTTCGGGAAGAGAGGGACGATCTTGTAATTGCCTTGCCGCAACGCCTGTTCCGCAATAGAACGAAACTCGAGGGAGTAAACAGTGCACAGCGGCTGCGTGTAGTCGTTGATTTCCGGCGTGGTAACGACAGCGCTGGAATCGATGGCCCTGTCCGCGAGATAAGAGAGAAATTTTGGCGCGAGAAAAGGCGTATCCACGGCGATGATCAGGTTGAACTGTGTTTGCGAGTTGGAGAGAGCGGCATGGATTCCGCCCAGCGGCCCGCATTCAGGAAAAATATCTTCATAAACCGGCCCCAGCGCGCCATATAGCTCATGTTTGCCCAGGATAGCGACGTTGCGGCATACTTCGCGCAACGCGGTTAATGCATGTTGCAGCAGCGTGAGGCCGTTCAGGGTGACAGTGGCTTTGTCCTGGCCCATGCGCGTGCTCTTGCCGCCCGCAAGAACAAAACCGGAGAGCTGGGAGTGGACCATCGCAATGATTTTAGCTTGCGGTTCTTTAAATCAAAAAAGACAAAAAGAAAAACCAGGGACACCAGGCGCAGAAAGGAAATTCCGGGCTTCCTTTTTGGCCTTATGTCCCTGGCGATGCGCGGTGCTTCGACGGGGAAGCTACTGCACGGTAATCGTCTTTGCTGTTTTGTAAACGGTGCCTTTGCTGTCCCAGGCCTGGAAGACAATGGAATGGGTCGCTTTGGACATGCTTACCGTGGCGGCAATCTTGCTGGTGGAGGCAGAAGCGACGCTTACGCTGTCAACGTAAATCCGCATGAAGGTAATGGGATTCGGTGCTGTTGCGCTCGCCGCAAGGCTCACGCTCGGTCCAGTGACCGTACTGGCGGTTGGGGACGAAATCTGGACCACGCCCGTATTAGCGGGGGGAACCCCGGTGTTGCTTTTGAAGAACTCACGCATATCCGGCGCGGTGTTGGCGGCAGCCGGGAAGTTTGCGGTGGTTCCCAGAGCTTCCAGCATGGTGCGCAGGACGCTTTGATGATGGTAGGTGGTGGTCGACTTATAGCCAGCTTTTATTTGCGGGCCGATCATCGCCACAACGATGTGTCCGCCGCAGCCGGTCAGCACGGTGGCGCTGCAGCGATTGTCGGTGCTCAGGTCAGCTTCGTCTGCCCAGATGATGAGTATGCCATCGCCGCCCGGCTGGAATGGGGCGCTAGCGAGCAGAGGACCAATTGTGTTCTTCAGGAACTGGTCGGCGGTCGAAAGGCAAGTGGCCAGGTTAGCGCCGCAATTGTGCATATCGTGGTCTCCGTCCGGGGTGATGAAAGCGAAGTTGGGCAGCGTGCCATTGGCAATGTCTTTGGCCAGTTCCGTGGTGGAAACATGGTTGTTGATCAAACTGCTGTTGGCCATGTCAGTGTAATAAGGCAGCGGAGCGTGACGCTTCATGTACGCGCCGGAAAAAAGCCCGGTATAGCCGGCATAAGGCAAGGTCTGGGCATAAGACTTAAACGTCATGCCATTGGTCAGCAGGTGGCGTTCGATGTTATCGACATTGAAGACCGCCAGCGTGGAATTGTTATGTGTAAGGTACTGACCTGAGGTCACGATCAGATAATTTTCCAGCGAGCCGTGCTCATTCGAATAAAACTGCGTTGCCAGCCCGCCCTGGGCCAGCAGGCTATTCAGGTACGGCATGGACGCGCTGCCAACAATGTGTTCGTAACTGCGGTTTTCTTCCGCCACAATGTACACGTGGTTGGAGCGGGGAACTTGAGCGAATGCGGTCACGCCGATAAACAGCGCCAGCGCGATTAACAACTTGCCTGCGATGGAGGTTCTCTTTGATCGATTCATCATGGCGAGCACTATGCGGGAAACGGGCTTTTCAAGAAATCGGTAAGGACGCTTAAGGTTTGTGAGAGCCTTACCCGACACAAAACCAAGCAGAGTAGCTGGATTCAGAGGGATTTCAGTCTTAAAACGTTCTAATTAAAGAGAAATTTGGGATGAACCGCAGGGTATTAGGTGGAACTAAGGTGAGCAAATATTTTGGGCCGGGTCAGAAGGAAAATTAAGCAGACACTCTGGATTTACCAAAGCAGAGACTCTGGTTTTGACGGAAAAGTCTTAGCAGGGGCCTTACTGGCCGACTGTGATCGTCACGACGGAAACTGCTAATTGATGTCCAGCCCCATGATCCGGCCCGCTGCGTCCAGTTCCAGAGTTCCTTTGCCCTGAAGCACAGAATCGCCATTCATGCCGGGAACGGTAATAAAGACCTTTTCTTCAATCAGAGTGGCGGAGTGTGTGCGGTTCAGATATTCCAGCGACCGGCGGCCGCGGCAGGGCTCAGGCAGGCTAAAAGCCACGTCGGCAAGCTCGCCGGTTTCCGTAACGGAAATGGCCACTTCCACAAAGTGGCTGCGTTCAACGTCGCGCTCGTCATCCGTGGGATCAAGCGTAGGCTTAAAAGAGACGTAATAGTGGAAACGCTCTTTTTCCGGGTTGTAAACGCCACGCGCAACGCGAAGGGACATAAAGGGAACGGAATTTTTATCATATTGAGAGCAATTGGGCCACTGCGCTGTGAACCCTGTCCCGAAACGGGAAGGCGAAGTAAGGAAAGATTTTCGAGTGAACTCCCTGACGCTGCACCACCTGAATAAGCATCCTCGGGCGCTTCGACTTGCTCTCGCATCGCGCGGCTCAGCTCGAGCGACGCTCAGCATGACAACATGACATAGTCTCGTCGCATAACATCGTCGATGCAACATGTACAATTTTCTCCATGAAAGTTTTCCTCACCGGCGCCACAGGCTTTGTTGGCAAGCACATGCTGGAGCGATTGCTGGTGGAAGGCCATGCCGTGCGAGCGGCGCTGCGGAGTCTGCCTGGGCAAAAGGCACGACTGGTGCTCCACACTGAGCACGTCGGACGCAAAGACGATTTCCAGTGGATCCACGGCGACATCGTGGAAGGCACTCGGCTGGATGAAGGCATGCAGGGCTGCGATGCGGTGATCCATCTGGTCGGGATCATCTTGGAAAAGGGAACAAATACTTTTGAGCGCGTGCATCATCTGGGGACGCGCAATGTGGTGGAAGCGGCAAAACGGACGGGCATCAAGCGTTTTGTGCAGATGTCGGCGCTGGGAGTGCGGGCTGACGGCGTTGCGCCGTACCAAACCACCAAGTGGAAAGGTGAAGAAGAAGTCCGGCAGAGTGGAATCCCGTTTTGCGTCCTGCGGCCTTCGCTGATCTTTGGCGAAGGTGATGGGTTTGTAACGCAGATGATGGCGACGATGCGCTCAGCTCCGCTGTTTCGTCCTGTGCCTGGAGATGGCACACCAAAATTCCGGCCCATCGCCGTTGAAGACGTGACGACCTGCTTTGTGCGCGCGCTGACCTATGAAGCCGCGACAAACCAGACCGTCGATCTTGGCGGAGCGGACGAGTTGACGCTGAACGAAGTGCTGGCCGAGATCGCGCGCTGTGCTGGTGTGCGCAAGCCCGCCGTGCATATCCCCATGCCACTAATGATGGCGGGCGCAAGAGTGGCGCAGAGACTACTGAAAAATCCGCCGGTGACGGTGGACCAGTTGCGCATGCTGCAAGAGGGATCCACGTGCGATATCGGGCCGATGAAACGGATCTTTGGAGTGAATCCGCAAAGATTTGCAGGGTGCGGACGTAGCCGAAACGTAGCTAGGACTTAAGCTCATTTACCGGGTACCCTAGGGCCGAATTCAGCGACTCTGGCCCATGAGTGGGGTTAGAATAGAGGAAGCAGAGCTGGACCTTCTGGCCGAGTGAAAATCTGCTCTGGCGTACGCTGTAAGTGATTGATTTTACAAAATTTTACAGGTCATGAGCAGTCGAATCCAGCTGCTCTGCATCTAATCGGAATATACGCCACCCAATTTAGAGGAGTTTATGGTCATGAAGAGAAATCTTTCGGTGGTCCTGATTGCCATGGCATTGCTGGCAGCCGGCTGCTCACGTGTGGGTAGTCGCACGGACGCGCAGGTCGCCTCCGATGTGCAGAACAAGATCAACGGGGACGGCAGTATCCCGGACAAGCAGCTCAATATCAACGCCAATAACGGAGTGGTGACGCTCACGGGAACCGTGGCCAGCGACGCCGCCCGGAATGCGGCTGCAAACGATGCAGCGCAAATTGAAGGCGTAAAGACGGTGGTGAACAATCTTGAAGTGGCGCCTACATCAGCGGCGAACCAAACGACGCAGCCGCAGGAGCAGGCGAGCAATAATCCTCCACCGCCTCCGGTAAGGGAAGAGCGGCGTCCTTCACCCAGTACGCGTTACCGCAGTTCGCGCTCGAGTTCCAGCAAATCAGCCAGCAACAACGGCGGCGATACCGGTTTGCGTACCACCGTGCCATCGGGCAGCAGCAACGGAAATGCCAGCAGCGGAAATAGCGGCAGCAGCTATGACTCGTCGCAATCGACTGCTCCGCCGGTTCCAACGCCGGTTCCACTGCCGCAGAAAGTTACCGTGCCCGCAGGAACGCAGATCAGCGTGCGCCTGAATGATGAAGTAGATTCAGAAAAAGCCCAGGTCGGCGACGTGTTTCATGGCTCAATCTCAGCGCCGGTAACAATTGGCGAAGAAACGGCTATTCCCACCACGGCCGATGTTGAAGGCCGCGTGGTGGACGTGAAATCGGCTGGACGTTTTGCCGGACAATCCGTGCTGACGCTGGAACTGACCAAGCTTACGATGAACGGCAAAACCTACACCCTGCAGACCAGCCAGTGGACGAAGTCCGGCAATGGCCGTGGCAAGTCGACGGCGGCAAAGGTCGGCGGCGGCGCGGCAGTAGGCGCAGTGCTGGGCGGAATCTTTGGCGGCGGAAAAGGCGCAGCCATTGGCGCAGCAGCAGGCGCGGGCGCGGGAACCGGCGTTTCCGCGGCTACAAAGGGCCAGCAGATCATCCTGCGGCCTGAAGCGGTCATAGGTTTCCAGTTGCAGGGACCGATCACAGTGACGCCAGCAGCAAGCCGCTCAGCGATGAACCAATAACGCTAATCTTTTATTGAAAGCCAGCGCCGCTCGAAAGGGCGGCGTTTTTTTTATAGTCGCTGCGCTCAGACCGCTAGAGAGGGAGGCGCTATCAATTTCAGGGAAACAGGTCTTCGTGAAAACTCCCTGACGCTGCAAGGTGGGGAAGATATCCTCGGGGTCCTTCGCCTCGTCCTCGGTCGCAAGCTCCCTCGGACTCGCTCAGGAAGGCAGAGAATAATTTTTGCGCCTGATGCGAGCGGCTCGTCGCGCAAGTCGAACGAGTGTTCTGAGATTTCCAGACCCGTTCAGTGCCAATTCGGCATCTAACCTGTGAACGGCAAGAATCCTGAAGGCTAAAACACTTAAATGGCAAAAACAAAAATAAGCGCCTTGATCCACACGTGTGACAATGCGCGTTCACTCGGGCGCGCTCTGGATTCACTGCGTCCATGCGACGAGGTGATTGTGGTGGACCATGGCTCGCGGGATGAAACGGTGAAAGTAGCAAAAGAGCATGGCGCAAAAGTGCTCAATGCCGTTCCGGGCGTGAGCAACGGCGCCTATGCGCAGAACACGCGCAACCAATGGGTCCTGTGCCTGCTGCCGCATGAAGCCATTGCGGAAGATCTTGAAGCGTCATTGCTGGAGTGGAGCCAGGCCGAGCAGGACCCAAACCAAATGGGCTTTAACATGTCCATCCGGGAGCAGAACGGCGTTGGATGGAAACCTGTTGATGCGGAGATGCGCCTGGCCAATCGCAAGCAGATTAACTGGACTGGAGACCTGCCGCCCGCGAATCCGAAATTGCCGGCGCTAGCGGGATACATCGTCCGCATTCCGGACGCGGATTGAAGCGTCTTGGATTTGATAAATGGGTAATTTGGTAAGTGAGTAAATTGAGAACCAAAGCTTGATGAATATCGACTGCGAATCATCCGGGTCAAAGGTGCTGTCCCGCAGTTTTCATTTACTCAATTACCAAATTACCCAATTACCAATCCTATAACTTCTCAATTACCAAATTTGTCCATTGTCCAACTTCTGTCACCTACTTAATTGTCAATTCTTCCTTATAATCTCCTTCGAGCCCAATCGAGCGGAGAGAGTCCTGAATACTTTTGATCCAGCCGGAAGCGTGTATTTTATTGCCGCAGCGTTTTTTCTGTTTGGGCTGGTCTTTGGCAGTTTCTTGAACGTATGCATCTATCGCATGCCGCGGGAGATATCCGTGGTGAGCCCGCGTTCGGCGTGTCCGGCGTGCGAAGCGCCGATTGCCGGTTACGACAATATTCCAGTGCTGAGCTGGCTGATTCTGCGCGGCAAGTGCCGCCAATGCAAAGCTCCCATATCAGCGCGTTACGTAGGAGTGGAATTGCTGACGGGCGCGCTCTTTGTTCTTTCCTACCTCAGCGCGCCGGCGATGGTCCGCCTGATCTACCAGCAATGGGCGCTCGATGTGCGACCGAACGAGCTTCTGGTTGCCGCAAAAATGTGCGTGCTATGTTTCCTGCTGGTTGGGCTGATTTTTACCGACGCAGAAACCAAGCTGCTGCCGGACTTGTTGACAAAGCCGGGAATGGTGGCGGGCGTGGTTTTCAGTTTGCTGGTTCCGCTGGAAGGGCCGGCGCATTACTTTCTGCCATCGGTCGATAACTGGCGGATTCTTTCATTGATCAATTCAATTGCCGGCGCGGTGCTGGGATCGGCATTTATATGGGGCGTGGCCCTGCTGTATGAAGCGGTGCGCGGCGTGGAAGGCATGGGCCGCGGCGACGTGAAACTGATGGCATTGATCGGCGCGTTTGTGGGCGTGAAGCTTACGCTGCTGGTGCTGCTGCTGGGATCGCTGATCGGCAGCTTCTTTGGCTTATTTCTGATTTTGTGGGTCTGGTTGAAGCGATTGCTGCGTCGGCGGAGAACGCATCGTGCCGAAGCGGGCAGCGTGTCGCGCAGCCGGGCGTGGAATTCCGCCATCCTGATCTACAGGAATTTTGAAATCCCTTTTGGCGTGTTTCTGGGGACGGCTGCGCTGCTTGCAGCCTTCTGGGGGAACACGCTGGTGCAGTGGTATGTGAATGTCTCAGGGCTGGGAAAGCTACATTGAGATTTCTCACAGTTCAAACCTTACCACTGAAAACACTGATTAAACTGATTAACACTGATCTGCGCCTGCTGCTCATTCAGGTGCGGAAGGATCTATATGAAGGCGAGGATCGTAAGCAGTTTGGAGCGTAGCGACAGAAACTAAAGTCCGGTACGGCGTTTACCCTATCGTTTCCGCCCACGGAAAGCATAAGAATCGTTTGAGCTGGAGCTGTAGAATAATAGGAAGAACGATTCAAGGGTCTTTTATGAAAAAGCTTTTTCTGATTTTCGCAGTGTGTCTATTTGGAGCCGTGGCGTATGGCCAACAATCGCTTGGAGATGTGGCGCGCGCGAATCGCGCGAAGAAGCATCCAAATTCGAGCACTGTAAAACTGGATGACGATAGCATGCCGCACAGCTCAGCGCCTTCCGCCGGCAGCGAAGCCGAAGCAGCCAGAAAATCCGACAACAAGACCGCCGACGCCAAAGATGCGGACCAGAAGGACGCCAGGAAAGACGCGGCGGACGCGCAGAAACAGAAGAACGACGAACTGCTGAAGCAGATTGATAGCGAGAAAAAGGAAGTTGCCACGCTCCAACGCGAACTGGACATAGCGGAGCGCGAGGCACGGTTGCGGGCTGCGGCCTTTTATGGCGATGCAGGCACCATGTTGCGCGACCAGACAAAATTCGCAGATGAAACGCGCAAGCAACAGGATGAGATCAACGGCAAGAAGCAGGCGTTGGAAGCAGCGCAGCAAAAGCTGGATGCATTGCAGGAGCAGGCCCGCAAGGCGGGGATGCGCAGCGAATAACCGCGCTGCAATCGTGCGGTTGAGTAACAATCCAGATACCCTCCGGATACATGCACCTTCGTACATCCATTCCGGCGGCTGCTCCGTCTAGAATGAAGTGACTCTGATTACGTCAGACAAACAATGACATTCATCAAACAAATTGTTTTAACCACCCTTATGGCCCTGGCGGCACTGTGCCTGGGCTGCGATTCCGAGCCAACCAAAACCCCGGCCGGCAACACGGAACAGACGACCGCAACGCAGTCAGAAACAGGACGTTTTGCGCTGCAAAGGATGCTGGTTCCGGCGCGAGGATGGTCAGCTGACGCACTGCCGGTGCGTATGGAATCGACTAACCTGAAGGGCAGCAACGGCCACGACGGCAAAGCGAATTTCTGGCGCGCGCTGTTTGCTTCTGCAGGCAGGCAGAAATCGGAGCCGTTTACATGGTCCGGCGTGGCGACGGAAGACACGCCCAAAGGCGTGAATCATGGCGTGGAAGATACTTACAATCCGTCCAACAGATTGTCACGTCCGTTTGACCTGAATTTTCTGAAGGTGGATACGGACAAGGCTTTTGAAGTGGCGCAGGAACACGGCGGCAAGAAGCTGCTGGAAAAAGATCCTAAAACCAATGTGGGATACCTGCTGGATTTTGATGGACAATCTAGCCAGCTGCGCTGGCACGTGATCTACGGGAACGATTCCATCGGCAAGCTTACGGTGCTGGTAGACGCGAGTTCCGGAGCTTTTCTGCGGAAGGAATAAGTTATTTTCCCAGCACCCAGTCGATCTGCGAAACCGCTTTCTTGGCGTCTTTCGCGAACTTCCCTTTGGGTTGCGTTTCAAGATATTTCTTATAGTAAAGGCGCGCGGGGTCGAGCCGCTGCATGCCTTGCAGCGATTGCGCCAGCCGGAACCAGATCAGCGGATTGTCCGAAGTGAGGCGCAGGGCTTCTTCAAAGCGCTGGCGAGCACTGTCAAAATTATTGCCGGCCAGGTAGGTTTCGCCAACGTCAATGTCATGCGCCGCGATCCGCGCCGGATCGGCATTGACCTCGGCGGAATTGCGAATGGCAACATGCGGCTCGACGCGCTTCAGCCCATCCTGCGCTTCTTTTGACTTGGGAC
>DATBVH010000003.1:0-4937 GCA_036515395.1 Candidatus Angelobacter sp. | reverse complement strand
GCCCATTGGCTGCCATTGTGTATGTGCCGGTGAGTGGTACGGCTGTAGTGACAGAGCCGCCGTCATTGAAGTCTTCTATTCCGCTGGTGACATTGCCTGCGCCGTCAGAGGTCAGCACCCCGCCGGCGGCAAACGGGTTGCCGTTGAGCAAATCAGCTCCTGCCACGGTGAAAGCGAAAGGCCCGGAAACGGAAGCGGTGCTGAACGGCCCGGTCTGGCGGAACGCTTCGCCACCCAGCGCGGGGAGATTGTTTGTCCCCACCATCTTTAAATGGTTGGCATCCACGACATAGTAAGCAAACGTCAGCGCGCCACGGGATGTGTGCAGCGTTGCCGTGCCGCGCCCCGTTGAAGCAACAGGGATCGATCCAGTCATCGGATCATTGGTGACAACCAGTCCGTTGTCGTTGGAGTCATCTAAGCCAGATGTGAGTGTGCCTGAAGCATCCGAGGTAAAAACTCCACCCACAGCCAGCGGAACTCCGCCGGTATCGATTCCTGACAAGGTGAAAGCAAAGGGGCCGGCAAGCGTGGCGTTGGAAAAAGCCGAGGTCGTCTGCTGGTCAATTGTGCCGCTACCGGTTGCACGGTTGTCAAAACGGGTCACCAGTGCATGACCGCCGGCCACGATTACAAAATCCAGCGTCGAAGTACCGGCGGAAGATGAATTCAGCGTCACGGTGCCTCGACCGTCAGAGCGCACCAGATAAGTTCCGTTCACGGCGACATTGGGACTCACAGCCGCGCCACTGTTAATGTCCTGAGTGCCGGACGTAATATGGCCAGCGCCATCGGCAACGAAGCTGCCCGCTACGGCTAGGAAGCCTCCAGCGTCAGAGCCGGTGTAAGAAAACGCAAAAGGGCCGTTCAGATTTGCATTCGTAAATGAACCCTGGGGAGGAGGGAAGTTAATGCTGTTGCCTCCTCCGCAACCTGCAAGGGTAATAAGAGTGATGACTGCTGCAAGAGACACTAAGATATGTTTTTTTGCCGGGAACATTGTCTACCTCGCGCTCATAAATAAGTATGACATCAAAAATCAGGGACCGAACTTGGCTTCGTTAATTCAGGCAGGCGGCAGTGCTATGTCTCCTGGGCGGAATCGCTTATTTCTTCGCGCAAGCTTCTTGTCTCGACGCTGCGCTTTGTTCTTATTCGCGCAAAATCTCTGTTTTTGGGGACTTCAGAGGTGAGATGCTCACGCCGGCCCGTTCGACCCTCGGCACCAGGGTAAAGTTTTGTTAAAGGAGCAGATCACTTTATAATAAAGGATAGTTGACCTTCATCATTTTCCTGGAGCTTTCCATACCATGATTAAGTTTTTGCAAAGCGGCAACAAAGCCGCCAAATATCTTCTCGCCGGATTTCTATTACTTATCGCCGCCAGCATGGTGACCTACCTGATCCCCGGATTCATGGGTGATACAACGGCTGCTTCGGAAACCGGAGTGGTGGCTTCCGTGGGCGGTCATGAGATCAAACGCGAGCAGGTAGCGCGTGTGGTGCAGGCACAAGCGCGTGGGAACCAGATCCCGGATTTCTATCTGCCTATCCTGCGCCAGCAGGCAGTCAGGCAACTGATACAGCAGGCTGAACTACAGTATGAGAGCGAGCGCATGGGGCTGAAAGTCTCAGACCAGGAGTTTCGCGACGAGTTGCAGTATGGTCCTTACAAGCAGGCTTTCTTTCCCAGCGGAAAGTGGATTGGCGCGGAAAAATACAAGGAGATGCTGACCCAGGGCGGCACTACGGTTGAAAACTTTGAGCGCGACGTAAGGCTTGACCTGCTGCAACGGAAGCTGGTGAACGTGATTGGCGCCAGCGCCACCGCAACCGACGGCGAAGTGGAACAGGCCTTTAAAGACCAGAACACCAAAGTGAAATTTCAGTACGCCATTCTTAAGATGGAGGACGTTTCCAAAACCATCAAGCCGACTGACACGGAGTTGAAGGCCTTTTATGACGCGAACAAGCCGCGCTACACCAACTCGATTCCGGAGAAGCGGCAGATCAAGTATTTTGTGCTGAACGACAAGAATTTCGCGGACAAAGTGACTGTGGACCCCGCTGAAATACAACGCGCTTACAGCGCGAACCAGAATGCCTATCGCATTCCGGAGCGGGCAAAGGTCCGCCACATCCTGATTGAAATGCCCAAGCCTGGCCCGGACGGCAAAGTGGACCAGAAAGGCGTGGATGAGGCCCGCGCCAAAGCGCAGGACGTGCTGAAGCAGATCAAAGCCACTGGAGACTGGGCAGGTCTGGCAAAGAAATATTCCACCGATCCCGGCAGCAAAGACAAAGGCGGCGAACTGGATTGGCTCAACAAAGGCCAAACAGTGCCGGAATTTGAAAAGGTGGCGTTTGGGCAGAACAAAGGCCAGATCAGCGATCCGGTGCAGTCATCTTTCGGGTTCCACATCATCCAAACGGAAGATAAGGAAGATGCGCATCTGAAGCCGCTAGCAGAGGTGAAGCCGGGAATCGAAGAAGCCATCAAGCAGGAAAAAGTCAAAGGAATGGTAAGCCAGGCTTCCACGGATGCCGCAGCCGTGGCGCAGAAGCAAGGGCTGGACAAGGCGGCAAGCAAGTATGGCGCCCAGGTCATCACCAGCAATCCGATTACTCGTAATGACGCGTTGCCTGGCATTGGCGCGCAACCCCAATTGATGGACGCGATTTTCTCCGCCGATGAGAAGGCAGGTCCGCAGGTCAGCCAGACGCCACAAAGCACCGTGGTATTCCAGGTCACCAAGATTGACCCGGCGCGCACGCCATCGTTTGAAGAGATCAAAGACCGCGTTACCACGGAATTCAAGAACCAACGCGCGGCCGATATCCTGCGGCGGAAGACCCAGGAAATGGCGGACCGGGCCCATGCCGAGCACGATCTGGCTAAAGCCGCAAAAGAAGCGGGCGCGACGGTCAAGACCAGCGATCTGGTTTCCCGGACGCAGCAGGTGCCGGACATCGGCAGCATGTCAGGCGCGGCCGGCACGGCTTTTACGATGAAGCAGGGCGAGATCAGCGGTCCACTAAACCTGGGCGCAAATGAGGCAGTGATACAGATTGTGGAGCGGCAGGAGCCCTCTACATCCGACGCCGAGTTTGCCAAGCAACGCGACCAGCTGCGCGAGCGTCTAGCCTCACAGAAGCGGCAAGAGGTACTTGGCCAGTTTGTCAACGATCTGAACACCCGCCTGGAAAAAGAAGGCAAGGTAAAGATCAACAAAACAGAAATGGACAACCTTGCCAAATCTCGCGGCTAAGACTGCATCATAGAAAACTATGTTGTGCCAGCGATCGGCCGGAATACTTTTACATCCAACCTCACTGCCTTCGCTGGGCGGTATCGGCGATCTTGGGCCGGAAGCCTATGCGTTTGCGGACTTCCTGGCCCGCTCCGGCCTGGGACTTTGGCAGGTGCTTCCGCTGTCACCACCCGGACTGGGCAATTCGCCCTATTCCGCCATCTCCGCGTTTGCGGGAAATCCGCTGCTCATCAGCCTGGAGAGACTGGCCGAACGCGGCTGGATTGAAAAAAACCAGCTAAAGCATCTGCCTGCTCCGCATGGACGGGTGGATTTCGAAGAAGCCAAAGCGCTCAAGATGCCATTGCTTCGGCAGGCCGCCCAGAATTTTCTGGAGCGAGCCAATGGCGAGCGTGGCCGCTTTGAAGAATTCAAACGCGCTCACGTTGCATGGTTGGAAGACTTTGTGCTTTTTGACGTGATGCGCCACGTCCATAAGGGAGCCACATGGAGTTCATGGCCAAAAGAGCTGGCGAGGCGCGAAGCTGAGGCTCTGCACAAATTCGGCCTGGAGCACCAGCGAGAGCTGGAAGTTGAACGGGCCATTCAATTCGCATTTTTTGAGCAATGGCGAGCCTTGCATCAATACTGTCGTCAGCGCGGCATCGGGATCGTGGGCGATGTCGCCATCTTTGTGAACTATGACTCGGCGGACGTGTGGCGCAACCCCGATTTATTCTTCCTGGACGAAAACTTGCTTCCGACCGTAGTGGCTGGAGTTCCGCCGGATGCCTTCAGCGTAACCGGCCAGCGCTGGGGTAATCCTTTATACCGCTGGGATGTTTGCAAAGCGCGCGGGTACGATTGGTGGATTCAGCGCATGAAAGGCACGCTGGAGATGTGCGATATCGTCCGGCTTGATCACTTCCGCGGTTTTGAAAGTTATTGGGAAATTCCTGCCGACGAGCCTACGGCGGTACATGGTAGATGGGTGCAGGGACCGTGTGATGATCTATTCCAGGCACTGCGCGCAAGCCTGGGCGATCTGCCGTTTATTGCCGAAGACCTCGGCTTGATCACAGAAGAGGTGCATGCGTTGCGTGAGCGGCTGGGCGTTCCCGGGATGAAGGTCCTGCAATTCGGTTTTGGCGATCCCGGCGCGCATATTTATCTTCCGCAGAATTTTGAGCCCAATTGCGTGGTTTATACCGGCACGCATGATAACGATACGACAGCGGGCTGGTGGAAATCCTCTGCGAACAAGGAAGAGAAGCGGTTTGCCGCCAACTATTTTGGCGAACCCGCTGATGGAATGCACTGGGCATTCATCCGGGGAGCGTTTGCCTCCGTGGCGCGGATGGCGATTGTGCCATTGCAGGATTTTCTGGGCCTGGGCAGCGATGCCCGCATGAATACGCCATCACAGAGCGATGGCAACTGGGGTTGGCGTTTTAAAAAGAATGCGCTGACAAATGCATTGGCGGAAAAGCTGGCGACACTTTCAATCGTGTGCGATCGCAAACCCCTGCCGTTAAGTGCTGACCAGCACGGCGACGGGGAAGTGCGCGAAGACTTCGCGGCATAACAGCGTTCGCTGTGGCGTGACCCTGATTTTTTCCCCGGTGAAAACATTTTCCAGGAACTCCGGAGACCGCGATGGAACCGGCAGCTCAGTATTTTCCCATA
>DATBVH010000002.1:0-5691 GCA_036515395.1 Candidatus Angelobacter sp. | reverse complement strand
TCAAGATTGAGAACCACAAAATTGTCTGGGTTCTGTTTCAAGGTGACCCGAGCGCAGGAATATTTATTCTTGCGTTTGCTGCCGCGCTCTGGTGCATCTACTTCATCCAGCGCTGGCAGTTCAAGCGCTCAGGTACGTAACCAGCTATGGATTGGTGGTAATTTCCCCGATATTTGCCACGGTATCGCCTTTTTTCATGGAAGGCACTCCGCAGATATAGAGCACTACTCCGGCCATGGGCGCGTGGGCTTCATAAATCGTCTTGCCGAAATAATCTGTGACGTAACCGATCTTCATTCCCGCCTCAACATACGTTCCGCGCTGCACCAAGGGATAGAAAATCCCTGGCTGGTCGCTGGCCACAGTATCAACCTTGCCCAGCCACACGGGATGTTCCACCATCGCCGGCGCTCCCGGCAGCATTTTCAAATAGCGCATGAGGCTCAGAGTTCCATTGGCCAGCAGCGCAACGTCATCCGGCTGTACGGTTCCCGAGTATCCAGCTTCAACGGCGATGGCGGGCTTGCCGCGCGTGTTGGCTGTGTTATCCAGATAACGCGAGGCTGCCGGATCTTTGGGGCGATCACTCCAGACGATAACGTGGTCCAGGCCAAAGGCCAGAACCATGTCTCGCGTAATGCCGTCGTGTTTGGTGTCACCGGATTTTGGCCAGTAAGAATATGGCCGCAGATTTTCGTCGATATCGCCACCGTGGTAATCAACAAGATAATCGCAACGTTCGACTACTTGTTTGGTGATCGCATACGAAACGCGTTCTGTCTGCGTGCCGTCCTGCTTGCCGGGATAGAAACGGTTCATGCTTTTCCCGTCCACCGGGTTCACGTGCGGCACCTTCTGCTCAAAGGAAGCGATGTTGACCAGCGGCAGAATAATGACAGTGCCGGAAACCTGCGCGGGATCGAGCATCTGAATGACTTTTTCTAGGGCGATGATGGAGGCATATTCCGTGCCATGCGCGCCGGAAACCAGCGCCAGCACTGGCCCGGGCTTGCTCCCTCGAACAACGACAACGGGAATCGAAGTTGCTGCGTCAACGCCAGCGGCAATTTCCAGAGTGCCGGTAGCTTTTTGTCCGGGAGCGGCTGTGGCGGTGCCTACGGTAAAACTGTTTTGCGCGAGCACGGTCGTGGAGCACAAAGCGGCGAGAGATAACAAGCATGCGATGCGAGTGAGTTTCATGGCGGGAGCAGTATAAGCCAGCCGTGACAAGATGGGCTGAAGAATCGTGCTAGTATAGGCGCGTTTCATTGGTATCCAAACAATCTTCCACCGCTCCGGAGGCCTTTTGCAATGAAGGGATCCATGATGGATTACCCGCTCACTCTGCAAGCTATCCTGGAGCGAATCCCCAAAACGTATCCTACGGTTGAAATTGTTTCTCGCGGGACTGACGGCGGATTGCAGCGTTACACCTACCTGGATTTTTATCGCCGCACCAAGGCGCTGGCGGAAGCGTTGCACCGCGCGGGACTCCAGCCGGGTGATCGAGTGGCTACGCTTTGCTGGAACCATTCTGCTCATCTGGAAGCTTACTTTGGAGTTCCCAGCGCCGGCGGCGTGGTGCACACACTGAATCTGCGGCTCCATCCGCAGGAACTGGCATTCATCGTGAATCATGCGCAGGACCGTTTTCTGATTGTGGATGACGTGCTGCTGCCATTGTTCGAACAGTTCAAAGACAAGGTGAAGCCAGAACGCGTGTTTGTCGTAGGTCAGCAGAACCAGTCTTTGCCGCCGGGTATGGAAAGTTATGAAGAGCTGTTGTCATCAGCCAGAGGCGGCTACGAATTCCGGCGCACAGATGAAGACGATGCAGCGGCAATGTGCTTCACCTCCGGGACAACCGGCAACTCGAAAGGTGTCCTCTACTCACACAGGGCGCTCATTCTGCATGCGCTGGCTTTTTCCCTGCCGGACGCTTTCTGCGTTTCTCAGCATGACGTATGTATGGCTCTGGCGCCCATGTTCCACGCCAACGCCCATGGATTACCGCATGTGGCCATTATGCTGGGCTGCAAGCTGGTGATGCCTGGCCGACAGCTTGATGCACCGTCAATCCTTGATCTCTTCAGCTCAGAACAAGTCACACTGGCAACGGCGGTGCCCACTGTCTGGGCGGGAATTCTGGAAGCACTGGAAAAAGCCGCACTGGAAAAAGATCCCGCACGCTGGAAGATAGCGCTGAAATTTCGCGGCTTTGTGGGAGGTACAGCGGTGCCGGAAGCACTGGTGCGCAAGCTGGACGCGCGCGGCATGCCGCTTATCCAAGTCTGGGCATGACGGAAACAACGCCGGTGGCAGTCTGCTCCACGCTGAAATCGCACATGCTGGAATGGACGGAAGATGAGCGCTATCGCGTGCGCGTCCGGCAGGGACGGGCGCTGCCATTTATGGAAGTACGTGTGGTGAATGATAACGGCGAAGCTCCGTGGGATGGGACTACGCTGGGTGAACTACATGCGCGCGGCCCTTGGGCCGCTGCCAGCTATTTCAATGCACCCGGAACAGAAGACCGCTGGACCGCCGATGGCTGGCTGCGAACAGGTGATATCGCCACAATTGATGCAGAAGGTTACGTGCAGATTGTCGACCGCGCCAAAGACCTGATTAAGTCCGGCGGCGAGTGGATCAGTTCAGTCGATCTTGAAAATGCTCTAGTGGCGCATCCGGCTGTGCGTGAAGCAGGAGTGATAGCAGTGCCGCATCCCAAATGGGACGAGCGCCCTGTAGCAGCCGTAGTATTGCGAGCAGGCGCGACTGCAACACCTGACGAGTTGCGCGAGTTTTTAGCTTTACGCTTTGCCCGCTGGCAACTGCCGGATGCTTTCGTGTTTCTTGACGAATTGCCGCATACATCGACGGGGAAATTATCGAAGCTGGAACTGCGCAAACGCTTTGCGGAATGGAAATGGAACAAGGCCGAAGCGATTTAGCTGCGCGGCGAAGTTTTTTCTAAACGCACCGGAATCCCCGGTCTTGGCTGCAACGTAACCGATGGATCGGGCCGCACGTTTGCAGGATTAATCGTCAGGGTGATGCGGAACCGTTGCAAGATCAGGGTGAGCGCCACCAGAAGTTCCGTCATGGCAAAGTTCAAGCCGATGCAGGTGCGCGGGCCGGCGCCGAAAGGCAGATAGGCATAGCGCGGACGGGCAGCGGAGTTTTCCGGCGCAAAGCGTTCCGGTCGAAAAACATCCGGTTCCTGCCACCACTTGGGATGGCGCTGCGTGATGTAAGGAAAGATCAGAATTTCCGATCCAGCGGTGATGCGATAGCCGCCGATCTCGTCTTCATTCACAGCGGTACGCGCCAGAGTCCACACCGGAGGATACAGGCGCATGCTTTCTTCCAGCACCATGCGTGAATAGCGCAGCTTCATCAGGTCTTCATAAGCGGGAGTGCGCCCGTTAAGGAATGCCGCTTCGGCGGTCATGCGCTCCACCACTTCCGGCCGCGTGCCGATCAGGTAGCAGGTCCATGCCAATACCAGCGTAGTGGTTTCGTGTCCGGCGGTAAGCAGCGTGATGACTTCATCGCGTAGCTGCTTGTCAGACATGGCGACGCCGCTCTCATCGCGCGCTTCCATCAACATAGTAAGCAGGTCAGAGATTTCTTCAGACTGCCGTCGGCGCCCGGCGATAATCCGGTCAATGATGCTGTGAATATGGGCCAGCGCAGCGCGGTATTCACGATTGCGCCGGGTGGGAATACTTAACGGCGGTGGAAAGATAGACCATGCACGATCGACGGAATAGTCGCGGCCAATGTCGAGCGTGCGGCGAATGGATTCGGCATCAGCTTCAAGGTTAGTGGTGAAAAGCACCTGCGATGCGATGTTCAGCGTGAGGCGCATGAAATCCGGCACCACGTCAAAGACCTGATTTTGCGCGGCGTTGCTTTCCCATCGGCGCAACATGGCCAAGGTATTTTCCGCCATGGCGTCGACGAAGGATGCCACCTGCTGCCCCTGAAATGATGGCTGCGTCATCTTGCGCTGCCGCTGCCACAATGCACCCTCGCTGGTGAGAAGGCCTTCACCCAGAGAGAGTTTAAGAATCCTGTAACCTCTGCCTTTGCGATAGTTGGCGAAATTGCTTTGCAGGACGTGCTGAATGTGGTCAGGATGGCTCAGCTGGTGCGTCACCCACATGCCGCGATAGCGAACCACGTCGCCATAGGTCAGGGCCGAGCGAAAGAAGCCGCCAAGCGGGTCTCTGCGAAATTGCGGCAAGTCCAGAAAAAACTGCAGGCTATGAGGACCGGGCGCGTTACTTAACTGGCTGGAACGGTTCAACACTCTTTTGATTCTAACCGAGTGCTAAGTGCGCATGGTTGAACCTGAACTATGTGAAGATGCGGGAAGCAAGCCGGAAAACCTAAAAGATATCCATCTAAGGCTGGGCCGGCTCTGAAAAAACAAAAGGTCCCTCAGGACTACTCGCCCGCTGGGTGAAAGCGCGGGCTCGCTCACGCCCTTTGGAATGACGTCCTGTATAGGGGAAAGCATTTATGTTGCGCCATTCGACGACTGCGGCAGCAAAAGGTCAGCAAGAAATTGCCAATAAATACAGGAGCTTGCGCTGGTGTTCATTCGCGAACAGTACGATGCCGAAAGCGAACACCCACTGGAAGTGGCGCGCAATTCACGCTATCACATGCCTGCTTAGATTCAATGATTTACGCGATTCAACGAGTTTGGCATGGCAGATGCCATTACATATGGCAGGAATCGATAGCGGAAGAAGCTGGGATTCCGAAATTGAAGATCAGGAGCTTATATGTTTGACGGCAAAAATAATCGCATTCTTGATAGTTTTTCATTCCGGCTGGCGCTCACGGCGGCTGTTTTCGCGGTGTGGTCCGGCGCGGGATACGTATTACTTTATCTGGCGTAAACCCTGGTGTGATTCGCCACTATTGGGCTATGACGAAAGCACACATCGATATTTGTTGCGGCCATTTTCCGAGTCCTGTGACGAGTCGAGAGAGAAGTACGGAAAGCGGCCTTTAAGCTGTGACCAGCGATCCGACCTTTTCACCCGTGACCACGCGCTTAATATTGCCATGGACGTTAAGGTTGAAAATCACGATCGGAAGGCTATTTTCCTGGCATAGCGAGATCGCGGTGGCATCCATTACGCGCAATCCTCGTTTGAGCACGTCAAGATAGCTGATGGAATCAATCATCGTGGCGGTGCTCACCAGCTTTGGATCGGCATCGTAAATGCCGTTTACCTTGGTGGCTTTCATGATCACGTCAGCCTTGATTTCCATGGCGCGCAGTGAAGCCGCTGTATCGGTAGAGAAGTAGGGATTGCCGGTCCCACCGGCAAAAATGACCACACGGCCCTTTTCCATGTGCCGCAGCGCTCTGCGCCGGATAAACGGCTCGGCCATCTGGTTCATCTCCAAGGCGGACATTACTCGCGTATGCACGCCTTGTTTTTCCAGCGCGTCCTGCAAAGCCAACGAATTGATCACCGTGGCCAGCATGCCCATATGATCGGCCGAGACACGGTCCATGTCCCGTGCCTGCTCGGCCACGCCGCGGAAGAAATTTCCCCCACCCACCACTAGCGCTATTTCTACGCCGAGATCGTTTACGTCCTTGATTTCCGCCGCGATGGAGTGAATGCGGCTGGTTTCAATTCCAAAACCTTTGTCCCCGGC
>DATBVH010000001.1:0-4985 GCA_036515395.1 Candidatus Angelobacter sp. | reverse complement strand
CTGCGGGCGGCATCAATCCTGATTATGGTCAAGGGCGGCTGGTGGCGATCAGCGACCACATCAACCTGCAAGGGCAGAACCCGCTGGTGGGACCGGAAGAGCCGAATTTCGGTTTGCGTTTCATTGACATGAGCGAAGCGTATTCGCGGGATTATCGGCGGATGGCGATCGACGCCGGCAAACGGCTTGGAATTCCGGTGGGCGAAGGCGTATATGCAGCCATGCTGGGGCCGAGCTATGAAACACCGGCGGAGATACGTTTTCTGCGGACGGTTGGCGCGGATCTGGTGGGAATGTCCACGGTGCCGGAAGTGATTGCTGCGCGACAGATGGGAATAAAGGTGTTGGCGATTTCCTGCGTGACCAACATGGCCGCCGGAACAACCGACGCACCCATCAACCATGAAGAAGTGCTGGAAATCGGCAAGAAAATTTCCGGACAATTTAAAGCGCTGCTGCGCGAGGTGGTGCCGCTGATCGCGCAGGATGTTGCCCAGGGATAAGAAAAACACAAGGTCCCTCCGGCCTACTCGCACGCTGAAGACTACGCGTGCTCGCCTAACGGCCCTCGGGATGACGGCTTGATAAAAGGTCATTCGTCGCCGATGACACGATGGACCAGTTGCCGCTTTTGCAGCAGAGGAGCCGGTTCAATCGTATAGCTCTTTTCGATCAGCGGAGTGGTGCTGGCCAGACGCTCAGCGGAGTTGTAATAGACGGTGCAGAGCGCTTCGCCAGCGGAAACACGGTCACCAATTTTTTTATGGACCATAATTCCCACGGCTGGATCAACCGTGTCTTCTTTGCGCGCGCGGCCGCCGCCAAGAAGCACTCCCGCAGTGCCGATCTGCTCACACATGATGGCGGTGACGAAGCCGGAAGCGGGGCTCTTGATATCGGCTTTTTGTTTTGCCTGCGGCAGCAGCCCGGGATCGTCCATCACCTCGGCGTTTCCACCCTGAAGGCTGATCATCTCGCGGAATTTTTCCCGGGCCTTGCCGGTGGCAATCATTTGCTCGGCCAGTTCCCTGCCTTCTGCAAGGCTGCGGACACGCTTGCCCAGCAGAAACATTGAGGCTGAGAGCACCAGGCTGAGTTCGCGCAGATCGTCAGGCCCTTGGCCGTTCAGGACATCGATGCACTCGGCGACTTCCAGTGCGTTGCCCACGGCGCGGCCTAGAGGCTGGTCCATGTCAGTTATCAGCGCAGAGACGCGCTTGCCCAGGCGCTGGCCCGTTTCAACCATTAGCTCGGCAAGAAAGACCGCATCTTTTTCTGACTTCATGAATGCGCCGCTGCCGGTCTTTACGTCGAGCACCAGAGCATCAATGCCTTCCGCCAGCTTTTTGCTCATGATGGAAGCGCAAATCAGGTACGGACTTTCCACCGTGCCAGTAACGTCACGTAGCGCGTAAAGCTTTTTGTCGGCGGGCGCGATTTCCGCAGTCTGGCCAATCAGTCCTGCGCCGCACTGTGCCAGCACGCGGCGAAAGTCCGCGACGGAGAGATTCACGTTGAAGCCGGGGATGGATTCCAGCTTGTCCAGCGTGCCGCCGGTGTGGCCCAGGCCACGTCCGCTGATCATCGGCACATACAAGCCTGCGGCCGCAACAATCGGCGCAATGATCAAAGATGTTTTGTCGCCGACTCCGCCGGTGGAATGCTTGTCGGCTTTGGCGGCAGGCAGCTCGGAAAAATCGAGCACCTGGCCGGAGTGAAGCATAGTTTCGGTCAGCGCGGCAAGTTCAGCGCGCGTCATGCCGCGCAGCAGCACAGCCATCAGCCAGGCCGACATCTGGTAGTCGGGAATTTCGTCACGGGTATAGCCGTTGACGAGAAACTCAATTTCGTTGCGCTGCAGCTCGACGCCATCGCGCTTGCGGCGGATCAGGTCTGTGACTAGCATTATTTTTCAGGGGCTAAAGCCCCAAGTTATTTTCAGCTCTTACGGCACGGATAAATCCGTGCCCTGACACTTGTATCGCGCAGGAGACATTTTCACTTCGGCGAAACCGTGCCCTGACACTTGTATTGAGTGAGGAAACATTTTCTGTGTCCGTGAAAGCGTGCCCTGGTCCTTACAGGGGCTAAAGCCCCAATTGTTTTTGAGCTCTTATGGCGCGTCTAAAGCCGCGCCCTGACACTTGTCTCGCACGATAAAACATTTGTCCAGATCGACAAGATTGCAGGCTAATATTTTCAGGGGCTAAAGCCCCAACTTTTTAAGTCTTACGGCACGGCTGAAGCCGTGCCCTGACACTTGTCTATCAGGTCAGGCGAAAAGTTTCCGGCAGCAGGTCGGCGATGTTCATCTCCATGTAGTCGGTCTGGCCGCGAAACACTACAGCCGTGTTCGCGCCGAATTCAGCAATCACCTGGCGGCAGGCACCGCAGGGAGGACACGGCACGTCATTTTCCGTCACAATGGCAATGCCCCGCAGCTTCAACTTGCCCTGGACCTGATGCACAGCGTTAAAAATCGCCGCCCGCTCGGCGCAGATGGTTAGCCCGTAAGAGGCATTTTCCACGTTGCTTCCGGTATACAGGTGGCCATCGTCGGTAATAACCGTGGCCCCGACGCGAAACTTTGAATAGGGCGCGTAAGCGTGCTGGAGCGCCGCGGTGGCCATTCCCAACATCATGGCGCGCTCCTTGTCTGTGAGTGCGATTGGTGGCATTCAGTGACTCCTCAATGAGAACAGATACAGTAACATTTTTGTGTGGATAGAATATCTTAGCGCATTTGAGCGAGCGAAGCAATAGCGAATAGGACAGGGCGCATCGCGGAGGCGCGGAGAAGAAAGCTTTGGCCGCACATTGCGCAGAGGAACGCTGATAGGAAATGGGCCGGGCCAGCGCTATTGTGACAACGCCCTTTGCCGCGGATCAAACGCGGAGCCGAGGAAGGGCAAGGCTGCACGGCTGATGATATTAGTAAGTTCCATCCGAACCGCTGCCGCTGCTGAAACTACCACCACCCCCGCCCGAATCGCCGCCGAGCCAGCCGCTTGAGCTTGAATTATTCAGCGTGGAAGACAATGGAGTGTCAGGCGCTTCCTGCGAACAACAAATTGCCTCCTGCATCTGGTTATGAGAGTTGTTCAGTATTTGATCGATAATCAGCCAATCAAACACGGACATTGAGCTGCCCTGACGGGCCCGCTCATAATCCTGGCGGCTCTGCAATAAGAGCTGGTTGACTGTGTCCGTCCTCGAGCTGTCGCGGACATCCGTGATTTCAAATCGTTCGCGGGAAAGCTTTTCCATCATAACCTGGCTCTGCGCCTTCGCTTCTTTGATCTTCGCAATGCTCTCTTTGGTGCTTTCCAGCAGGTTGCGTTCCATCTCAGAGCTGGTCCGAACGCGGACCATTTCATCGTAGGACTCCAGTTTCGCAGGATCGATCCACTGTGCGTCTACTTTAGTTTTCAAAATCCGGTCCGGCTGCCCGGCCAGGCTCTCGCGCAGTTTGCCAATGTCCTGCTCTGGCATATCCCGGGCGCAATCATCCAGAATGCGCTGTATTTCCACGGCGTTCTTTTCTGCGGCGCTCAGATTATCCGCAATTGTGGTGCCCGCTTGGGCCATCTCCGCAAGCTTTGCCTCGCGACGGCGCGAACGCCGAATGACCAGCGCAAGCAGGACGCCCAAGACAAGCACGGTAACGAACACGGAACCGATCCTGGTGTCACTCTGGGCCTGCCTGGCTTCCGTCTCGTGGCGCTGGCGTTCAGCTTGCCATGCCTCCTCAGCACGCCGCTTGCGGTCGATTGTCTCTTGCTCCGCATCTGCCTTGCGCACCTGGAGCCGCTCCTCCCATGTTGCAACACCAAGATGGTGCATCATTGCCAGAACGGTTTCTTTCAACCCGGCGTAGTATTCGCCCCGCTTGAAGTTTGGCAGCAGATTTTGCCGGGTAATCTGTGTGGCATCAGAATCCGTGAGGTCCGCCGACAGGCCGCCGGCAACTCTGAGCGCATACGCCCGTTCATTCGGCGCCCACAGCAGCACAATGCCGTTGTCTCTGCCAGCTTTGCCTATTTTCCAGGAATCTCCAATGCCCGTGGCATAGTTTCTGGCAGATAGCCCGTCAAGGCTATTGACCACCACCACCACAAATTCAATAGTGGTCTGCCGCTCATATTCCTTAAGCAGGCCCGAAAGTTCTTTGCTCTGGGCTTCGTCCAGTCTGCCGGTATAGTCACTTACTACGCCCTTCATCGCAGGATAACTGGTAGCAGGTTGCGCCAAGACGCCAATGCTAACGGTGAGCAGCAGCAAAAAAATTATGAGCCGTTTAGCCATGGTTCTCTCCCAGAAATCAGATCTAAAGGGCAATCCAGACACCCTCAATAGCTGGTGACAAATCATGCAAAGGCGTTTCAGCCTTTTGTAGCTCGTTTGTCCGATATTGGCTGCCGATGGTGGCCGCATTCATTTCCCCAGAACCTGATCCTGCGTTGAACCAGCTCAATATGTGGAATAAAGATATCCACCAAAGCCCCTCAGATTGATAGACTGCCTGATTCGAACTCATTTAATGCCAGGGAGAGATGAATGAATTTTGAAAAAACCTCAAATCGGAGGTGGTACGGAGGGCTGTTGGCGCTGATCGTTTTCACAGCTTCAACCGCGGTGGCCGGAGTGGGCGACGACATCCCAGGGCGAGATCCGAAGCAGGCGATCGACACCGAATACACCAAGAAGATCCTGGAATATACCACGCAGCCGATGTTCGCCTCTCCCCTGGTGGATTACCTGCCTGCTTCCAAGACCGTTCCGAACCCAAAAGCCGTGCTGGGCGACATTGCAGGCGCACCCGGCATTCTTCCTTACTCAAAACAGGTGTATGAATACATGCGCATGCTGGAAAAGGCCAGCCGGCGCGTGAAGGTCTACTCCATCGGGCATACGGAAGAAGGCCGTGAGATGATCGCGGTGGCGGTTTCGTCGGAAGCCAACCTGGCCCATCTGGAACAGAACCG